>CAYFTH010000021.1:0-9419 GCA_964346075.1 uncultured Fluviicola sp.
GCCCGATCAGCTAGAAATAATAATCCTCCAGTCACGAATAACATAATTCCAACAAGAAGGATCTGACTGTCAAAAAAGGTCTCGATAAAATCATCCAGAAAGAATCCAATGAGTGCAGCGGGCACCATGGAAAGAATAATCTTCATTGAGAAATTAAAGGCTTCATTGTTTTTAAACTGAAATAAACCTCCGAAAATAGTAACAACGTCTTTTCTGAAAACAACAATGGTGCTCAACGCAGTAGCAAAATGCAGAACAACCGTAGTCATCATGCTTTCTTCACCGATCACTTCTCCACCAAATAGAGCTTTTGCTAGTTCAAGATGTCCACTACTGGAAACAGGAAGGAACTCTGTGAGTCCTTGTATTATTCCAAGAATAATTGTTTCAATTATACCCATAATGCGTCAAAATTCTGTGGCGAAAATACTGATATTTTTGATTTATTGTGGATATATCCAGCCTGAACAAGTAGCACCTGTCATAGCTCGGTGTTGAAAAAATCACAAAAGTGACAGGGAGAAGAGCGGATATAAAGCACTTATCAATAATAAAGCCTTCTTATTATATTGTTGACATAATGTTAATTTTTGAATTGTTCTTTAATAAAAACAATGTGTTATTTTTGTTGAAACATTTGTGTATGAATTTAAACATACAGTTATTAATGCGCGTCGGTATTGCAGGTACATTTGTGGGGCACGGTTTCTTCGCAATTGGTGTTGAACCAAAATGGATTCACTTTTTGACCAGCGCAGGATTCTCCTATGAGGGAGCAAAAGAAATCATGCCATTTATAGGTTTTATGGACTTCCTAATCGCTATTTTCGCCATCTTTCTGCCCCTTCGTATTATTTTGATTTGGGCTACCATCTGGGCATTCGCTACTGCATTAATACGTCCCATTGTTGGATTGCCGATCATGGCCTTTATTGAAAGATCAGCAAATTGGATTTTGCCATTAAGTTTGTTGTTTTTACAAGGTTTTCCGCGCAGAGTCAGTGAACTTTTTTACGTTCGATCCTCTGAAAAAACAAAAATAAATAAGAAAAAAATTTTTAATCAGAAAGTATAATATGAGATATTTTGCACTTCTTACAGTACTAACATTTGTGTTTTCAGTCAATGCCTTGACGGAGCATTACTGTCTCACATATCGCGATGATCCTTCTTCCACTATTGCTATCGGTTGGGGAGGAGATAATGGAACGGTGTATTATGGTACAACAGATGAAGGATCTAATTACACGGCCTATCCCAACGTTCATTTATCTGATCGAACAGGTGGTGCCCATGGACATTCGAGACACTTTGCCCGACTTTCAGGATTAACACCGAATACGATGTACTATTTTGTTATACGGGATGCGAATGGAGTGGTTACAGACCGCTATAAGTTTAAAACCTTGTCAGATGACCCGAATCAGCCATTATCTTTCATAACCGGAGGAGATTCTCGAGACGGATTTAAAGTACTTGGTGTTTATGTGGAGGATTGTCCCAGCGGAGATTGCGTTGAAATGCGCAGGCAAGGAAATCGAATGGTTGCTAAACTACGCCCGGACTTTGTAGCGTTTAATGGAGATTTCGTCATGAATCAAGTTACTTCCGATACTGAGGCAGAGTGGGATCAGTGGTTCTCAGACTGGCAACTTACAATATCCGATGATGGTCGTATGTATCCTATGACGCATACATTGGGCAATCACGAGGATAATTCTGACAATTTTGAACTTTTTGATATTCCGCAGGAGGAGTATTATGCGATCAATTTCCATAATGGCCTCATGAGAATGTACATGCTGAATACAGAATTGAATGCTTGTACGGATACAGATCAGCTGAATTGGTTGATAAATGACTTACAGATTCACAGTGCCGGTAATGGCAATGATCCCTTTTGGAAGTTTGCTCAGTATCATGTACCCACATATGGTATGGCCAATAATTACGGCCTGGTACAAGAACAGATGACCTGTTGGGTAAATCTGTTTGAACAATCACAGGTTCGACTAGTTTCTGAGTCACATGGACATTCTACCAAATGGAGTTATCCAGCGGTAGCTAATGCCAATGAAGATGATTTTGAAGTCGATATGGAAAACGGAATTGTTTACATTGGAGAAGGCCAATGGGGTGCACCACATCGTGAATTAGACTATACGGGACCTGACAAAAAGCCATATATCCGCGATCAGGGTGTTTTTGATAATTTCTTTTACATTCGTGTAACCAAAGATACCACTAGTATAAAGTGTGTGCGATTTGACGGTGAACCGAACGTACAGGCTATCACGAGTGATGATCTTGGCAAAATCTTACCTGAGGATGTTGTCATCTGGGAGCCTGCGAATGGTTCAACGTTATATTTAGTCAACTCCATTGATTACAGTGCAATCAACGATGAGGTAAAAAAAGAGCGTTCCTCCGTATATCCTAACCCTACATCTGAAACATTGTTCCTTACCATTGATGCTTCTGAAAGTGGCAAGGCTGAATTGTATAATAGTCTGGGTAAACGCTGCGTGGTTAAAACATTCCGGGGTAATGAAAGTAAGGTGTCGATTGACATGTCTGAAGTTTGCACAGGTGTGAGTTATTTACATGTACGGTACGATAACGGTACAGTAGAATCTCACCGGGTTGTCAAACAATGATTTTGATAAATAAATAATTAAATTAGACTATAAAATTGAAAGTATTTAGAAGTCGTCAACTACTAATAAATAAAATAAACAAATATGAAATTGAACCTGATTTTACTGATTACAGTTTTGTCGATGAATGTATTCGGCCAGACCAATTATTTTTCTGCTACAGTGAGTGCTAATTCAGATGATGCAGAAGAAGACTTATCTGATGGGGGAATTGACTTGACGAGTTCAGATCTTGAGATGATTCACGATAATGGTGTGCTTGGAGTAGGAGATAAAGACCAGTGGGTCGGTATACGGTTTTCTAATGTAGCGGTTCCAAAAGATGCAATTGTCGATTCTGTATTTCTTCAATTTACAGTGAAAGGAACTGATAGTGACCCTGCGGTGCTCCAGTTATATGGAGAGCGATTTTTTAACTCCTCTACTTTTGCAGACCTTGATTTTAATATTAGTTCGCGAACACGTACCGATTCCTCTATCTATTGGAACGTGCCAAGCTGGGAAAATAAGGATGATAGTGGTTTACAGCAGCGAACTCCTAACCTGGCCAAATTATTTTCAGAAGTAATCACATTACCGTTGTGGCAAGAAGGTAATGCTGTAACATTTCTTATTGAGGGTAGTGGCAGACGCTCTGCGTTCTCTCACGATAATGATATCCAAAAAGCTGCTCGCCTGCACGTTTATTACCGCGAAAATACCGCAGCACTCCATTCTTCGGGTTCAGTTAGAAAGCCATCTATATACCCTAACCCTTCACGAGATGCTTTTTTTATCGATTTAAGCAGTTATTCTGCTGGAGCCTCGGTGTCGGTTGAAATATTTTCACCACTTGGATCTAAAATCTACGAAACAAAACTTACAGGGGGAACGAAACATTCTTTCAACGATCAAATCAAAGGATATAATGGTCTGTTATTCATTAATATTGAGACGGAACAAAACTTATTTACCCATCGACAAATGATCAAATAATTATACAACTATGCGTTTTTTACTACTATTTATGATAATTTCTATGACCTTATCAGGTCAAAATAGAAATTCCCTTAAGATAAACGAAGCGCCGTTCCTTCATGGTGTTGCTTCAGGCGATCCACTAACAGATCGTGTAATTATTTGGACACGTGTTACACTTGATTCGAGTGTACAGTCAAAAGATGTGAATTGGCGAATTGCCACCGACACGAGTATGAGAAACATTATTAATGAGGGTGTTTTTAGTACAGATAATTCGAGAGACTTCACAGTTAAAGTAGACGTTACTGGGTTATCACCATCGACCTGTTATTTCTATGATTTTGAAGTGGATTCAAGTTATTCGGTACGCGGGAGAACCAGAACAGCTGACGAGGGTGATAACGACATGGTTCGATTTGCTTTGGTTTCTTGTTCTAATTACGAACACGGTTATTTTGGCGCCTACAAAAAAATAGCCCAACGCAATGATTTGAACGCGGTAGTTCATTTAGGAGATTATATTTACGAATACGAGACAGGCGGTTACAGTGCCAATATTAACGATCGAACAACCAAACCCTCCAACGAAACCGTGACGCTTGAGGATTACAGGTTAAGGTATTCTCACTATCGCCTGGATCATGATCTCCAGGATTTACATCAACAATATCCCTTTATTTGTATTTGGGACGATCATGAGTTTGCAGATAATTCGTATATCGACGGAGCAGAGAATCACGACGAAACAACTGAGGGGTTATGGCAGAATCGCAAGTCAAACTCAAAAAAGGCTTATTTCGAATGGATGCCTATACGCGAGAAAGCTTCTGATAGTTCGATATACAGGAAGTTTGAGTATGGTAACTTGCTGAACCTTTACATGCTAGACACCCGAATAGAGGGTCGCGATGAACAGGTCGGAGCCTCTTCCTCAGATGTGAATGACCCGAATCGATCATTACTCGGAGCCGCTCAATTTAATTGGTTAAAAAATGAGCTTTCTAATTCTCAGGCAAAATGGAATGTATTGGGTCAGCAAGTGATGATAGCTCCACTAAGAGCCTTTGGTAATCCTGTTAATGCCGACCAGTGGGATGGCTATAATTACGAACGTTCACAATTATTAAATCACGTCATTAATACCAATATTGAAAATCTTGTTGTGTTGACTGGAGACATTCATTCCTCTTGGGCGAATGATATACCGATGAACAATTATGATCCTGGAACGGGAGCTAATTCTGCCGGTGTTGAATTTGTAGCTACAAGTGTAACATCACCTGGCTTCGCTTTTGGATTTGGGAGTAGTGTGATACAATCGTTTAATCCGCACAACAGATGGCACAACATTACTGAGCACGGATATGTGATTCTTCATATCGATCAGCAGAAAACACAAGCAGAATGGTACTTTTTAGATAACATTCAAGTGGACAGCACCGGAGAATCACTGGCTAACGCCTTTTATGTTAATGACGGAGAGCGCTTTTTACGACAATCCACTTTGGCTACATCTGGTTATTTGAATTGCATCAGAGCTCCAGTATTGCCCTATGATATTAACGATTATTTAAATGTTAAAGAAGAAAAAATAACTAAAAATCATCCCTTTTTATTCGGCGTTTATCCCAATCCTCATTATGACCAGCTAACGATTCACCTGGGAGCTAATCAAATGGAGGAGGTTACACTTAGAATAATTGATATGACTGGAAAGCTCGTATATGAAAAAAATGCTATTCGGGTGGATCGTCCAAGTCAGTTTATAAAGCTAAATACAAATGGATTAGAATCAGGAGCCTATGTTTTACAAATCTCTGACGGAGATAAGGTATTGACCAGGAAGCTTGTTAAGCGCTGATCAACACTATTTGCTGAATGCTGAACAATCTTCACCCGGATGATGTGTTCCTGCGCCTTGTTGATAGACCAATGAGGCTCCAAGGTGACCGACATACATTAAGAAAGCTGTTCCTGCGATCAGGAGCAAGCTGATGATTACTTTGAATAGCTTCTTTAAGCGGATGCCCCAATCAATGAAAGAGGACAAAATATAAACCACACTTGCAATCGTAAAAAGTATGGTAGTGATGGTTGCAAAATTTTCATGCGCTTTTAGAACGGTCGGGTCACACAGACTGCGAGAAACGATACCATCTGCAGCATCACCTGTCAGCATAGAAATCCATGCACCGATTGTTCCGATGATGAGTAATGCGCCACTGGCTTTTGAGATCCAAGACTTCTTTATAACCAAAGCTGTCAGAAAAAACAAGGTTGCCAGGATCAAACTGGTTAAAGGAAGGTGAACAGATAGTGCATGCAGCACCTCTGTTCGCCATATTGATGGAAGTGTTTCCATATTACTCCTTGATATCTACTTTAAGAGGGTCAAGTCGTTTCCCCACTTTTTTCACTTCAACTTCCACTTTTTGACCTTTTTCTAATGCAGAAAACTCAACAGCTTCCCCATTTTTAGTCAACTCCGTTTCATCAATAAAATAAAGCTCTAATTTTTGATCATCGTCTGTTTTGACATAGATCTCAGATTTTTCCGCTTCAACTTCGTCTACAGTACCTGTGTACGTTCCAGATTCCACAACGTCAGTACTTTCGCCACAAGCACTCATAATAAATAGCGCGATAATCGAAAATATTCCTAGTTTAATTCTCATTTGAATATGTTTTTAGTTCAATACAAATTTAAGAATAGATCTGGATTCTGAAATATTTGTGCGAACCTTGAATTATTATTTAAAGCTTACTTCATCAAAATCACGTATCTTTGAGGTCTTCATTTCATGATAAAACAACCGACATATCGTTCGATTTGGAGACTTGCCCTTCCCGCCATGCTGGGAGGAATTGTTGAACCTGTTTTGTCGCTTACAGATCTTGCAGTTGTTGGTAACATCGGAAATAGCTCTTTTGACGCTACAAACGAAAATTTATCGGCAGTTGCTGCTGTTGGATTGGCAGGAAGTGTGCTGTCGGCGTTGGTGTGGATATTTGCACAAATGAAAAGCGCAATTTCAGCCGTTGTTTCTCAAGCTTATGGAGCAGGACGTATGCGCACGGTTGGATCACTCATCCCGCAAATGATCTACTTTAATGGGATCGTAAGTGTTATCGCCATGTTTGGAACCATGCTAACTTCTGGGTTGATCTTTGAGTATTTATTATCGGCATCGGGTCCCATTCTGCGAGATGCGGTAGCTTATTATGACATTCGTGTCATGGGGTTTCCTTTCACGTTGATTACATTTTCTGTTTTCGGCGTCTTTAGGGGGATACAGAATACCTTGTGGGCTATGATCATTTCCGTAACAGGG
This sequence comes from uncultured Fluviicola sp., assembly GCA_964346075.1. Lineage (GTDB taxonomy): Bacteria > Bacteroidota > Bacteroidia > Flavobacteriales_D > Crocinitomicaceae > Brumimicrobium. The sequence goes on from CAYFTH010000021.1 coordinate 6,950, forward strand.
GGGAGTCTAAATATTCTTCTGGATTTTATGCTCGTCTTGGGTTGGGGAGGGCTCAATGCGCCACTGGGGGTGGAAGGAGCTGCTTATGCAAGTTTCATCGCGCAGATGGTGATGTTTTTGATGACGCTATACTTTTTACTTGTTCATTCTAAGATTCAACTATTCAATAGTGTTAAACGGTTAAATCCCATGTTCCCAGAGTTATTATTGATTGCAGGTAATTTGGTATTAAGAACGATGACATTAAACATAGCTTTGATTCTCACTCACAAATTCGCCAACATTTATGGAACGGTGCAAGCGGCAACACATGCCGTATTACTCAATTTATGGTTGTTTTCAGCATTCTTCCTGGATTCTTTTGCTACCGCAGCTAATGCTATGGCTGGAAAGTTTTTGGGCGCTCGTGATAAAGAATCAATGGAGCGAAACCTTAATCGCAACTTAATGTTGAGTATGATTGTTGCATTTTCTTTAGCTGCAATTATAATGTTATTTGATCAATCGATCATGGGTCTGTTAATCGATAATGATGCGGTTTGGAGCGTTTATCCCGATGTGCTTTATCTCTTTGCGATTTGTTTACCAATTAACGCTGTTGCTTTTGCGCTGGATGGTGTTTTTAAAGGAATGGGAATGGCTAAATTCTTGAGAAATGTATTGTTTATTTCAACTTTTGCCGGTTTTATGCCAGTGATCTTTATAGGACATTTTGTTTGTCCTGGTTTAGAGATTGTTTGGTGGTCCATCATAACATGGATGGTACTGCGTTCAGCAATTCCATTCTTCTATTTTCGCTACTGGTTAACTAAATTTAAACCCTAATTATTGGTAGTTGAATGATAATATAATTGTTAACTTTAATGCAAAATGTTAGTTCATGAATCCGACTTATATTGATGCGTTGTGGTTGGGATTAGCCTTTCTCAGCGGTATGATGATGAGGAAGATTAACCTTCCTCCGCTTATCGGTTTTTTAGCGACTGGCTTTTTCTTGAATTTTTCTGGCTTTACGGAAGGCAACCTACAAGAAATTATTGCTACGCTCTCCGACTTGGGGATAACACTCTTGTTATTTACTATCGGTCTGAAAATTAAAGTGCGAGAGCTCTTCAAAAAGGAAATACTCATCACCACGTCGTTACACATGCTATTGGCCACCTTTGCGCTGGGTGGAGTTATATTTTTGTTGAGTTATCTCTCTGTCCCATTGTTCGAAAACGTAACCTGGCAAACGGCCTTGGTCATTGGGCTGGCCCTTAGTTTTTCGAGTACAGTTTTTATTATTAAGTCGCTGGAGCAACGTGGAGAAATCACCTCACGGCATGGACGATTTGCTATCGGTGTATTGATTATACAAGATATATTTGCCGTATTATTTCTGACGATGTCTAAGACAGAGTGGCCGAGTATCTGGGTATTGACACTTCCGATTTATCTTTATGTTTTACACCTCGTGCTATCAAAATTATTGTCGCATACAGGACACGGGGAATTGCTAACTGTTTTTGGTTTTTTCGCCCCATTCATTGGCGGTGCTTTGGTTTTTGATGCGGTAAATTTAAAATATGATCTCGGAGCGTTAATCGTTGGTATGTTATTGGTGAATCATTCGAGGTCGGAGGAATTGTACGACAGGATGATGAGCTATAAAGATTTTTTCTTAGTTGGCTTTTTTATTAACATCGGCTTACAAGGTGTTCCAACTTGGGAGAATGTTGTTATTGCTACAGTTTTATTAATAGGAATACTATTTAAAGGTGCGTTATTTTTTAAGCTATTTTCATTTTTCGATTTGAGGGCAAGAAGTAATTTTCTGACATCAATGCATTTGGCCAATTATAGTGAGTTCGGCTTAATCGTTGGAGCTGTGGCTGTATCGAGTGGAATGCTGTCAAGTGAATGGTTGGTGACAATAGCCTTAACGATGAGTTTTTCATTTCTTATTTCTTCACCTGTTATAGGTCAGTCCTATGAAATGTTTGACCGGTTCAAAGAAAAGCTTCAAAAATGGAATCGAACATCGCTGGAAATCGATAGTCAGCCCATCATTTCCGGAGAAATTAAATATGTGGTTGTTGGCTTGGGAAGCATCGGTTTACCCGCTTACTTTCGATTAAAAGAGTCTTATCCTTCGTGTGTGGTGGGGGTAGATTACAATGAAGGTAAAATCAATAAGCTGAAAGAAGAAAACAATTACGTAGTGTGGGGGGATACCACGGACCGCGACTTTTGGGATGAATCTGATTGGAGTGACGTAAAGTTTGTTGTATTGGCTATGAGTGATTTTGCATCAAATTACAATACATTAAAGCAAATCAATAAAATAAATCAACGGTTCTTCAAAGTAGCAGTAGTATCTCATTATAAGGATGAGAAAAAGAAATTTGAAACGTTAGATGCCGATTTTATCTATAATTATAAGACGGAAGTTGGAGAAGATTTTGCCGATCACGCTTTAGAAAATAGC
>CAYFTH010000021.1:9519-34259 GCA_964346075.1 uncultured Fluviicola sp.
TAATTATAAGACGGAAGTTGGAGAAGATTTTGCCGATCACGCTTTAGAAAATAGCCGTGAAATGATGTCTGGGTTGGGAAGAAAAGAAGATGACTAAATCATCACTGAGTTAATTTTTTAAAAACGGTTTCCAAACGTTGCTCCTCTTATCGAAAAGTAAGCACCAGCAAATCTGATTGTTTTGCGTATTCGGAAATTATTCTTCGTGCGTCAATAACTGTATCCGTTTCGAGTAAAAAGGCATTTTTTTTAACTTGTTTAACTTTATTGACGGTTTTAATATCGTTCATTGCTCGATGAGAAACAGCACCTTCAAATTCGATGTAGATTACTTGAACGTCTCCTTGTGTTTGTAAATCTGCAGCACGCTCGTTTGGGTAGTATAGGAATGCCGGCCTATATGCGGCTCTATGAAGATTTTATGGAAACGGTGATCGGTGTAGATTATAATCAGGAAAAGATGAATGAATTGAAATCAGATAAGTACAACGCCGTCTGGGGAAATACTACGGATCGTGATTTCTGGGAGGAATCAACAGTTCTCCTGTTTTTTTTGTCCTCACCGGACGGGCAGATGGATAGAAATGTTAATATCGAAAAAAACTAACTAAAAAAACACTCGCAAAGCACTTGAGATGAAAAGTTGCATTAGTGACTTGAATTTAAGCCCTATAAAAACTACGTTGATCCGGAATTGCAGGTGTTTTCGATTGAGGGATTGAATACTTACCTGAAAAAGGAGAGATTTGTTCCTATTGCGTTAATGACTTGAATACTGCTTCCAGGCTTTTTTCTTCTTTCCGCAAGGTCAGAATCAGTAAATTTTCTTTTTGCGCGTATTCTGCAATTGTTTTACGGGCATCGATCTCAACAGCAGTTTCCAATAAGAAGCAATTGTCCTCAACGACCTCAACTTTTGTAACTTCATCGATCTTACTCAGCTGACTTTTGGTGATCGATCCTTCAAATTCAACGTAAGTGACCTGGGTTACTTTATCAGACTGTAGATTTTTAGCCGTTTCATTCGCTACGAGTTTTCCATTTTTAATGATAATCACCCGGTCACAAATGGCTTCTACCTCTTGCATGATGTGGGTAGAGAGCATTACTGTTTTTTCTTTACCGATCTTTTTGATCAGTCCGCGGATTTCATCGAGTTGGTTGGGGTCTAAACCAGAAGTAGGTTCATCCAGGATCAGTACTTCGGGGTCATGGATAATCGCTTGAGCCAGTCCAACACGCTGTCGAAAACCTTTTGAAAGCGCTCCGATTTGCTTGTGTTGTTCTTTTTCTAAGCCAACCATTCGTATGACCTCATCTATGCGGGAATTAAGATTCTTCAGTTTGTAAATGCTTCCGATAAATTTCAAGTATTCAAGCACGTACATATCCAGGTAAAGTGGATTATTCTCAGGAAGATAGCCGATTTTCTGTTGTATGGTGAGCGGATGTTCGCTGATATTCAATCCTGCTACTTCTACGATACCCTCAGTCGGTGGTATAAAAGTAGTGATAACTTTCATTGTTGTCGATTTGCCAGCGCCATTAGGACCTAAAAAACCCAGAATTTCTCCTTGTTTTGCCTCAAAGGAAATATTATCCACAGCGGCTTGTTCGCCATAGTATTTGGAGAGGTGTTTGACAGCAATAGACATAGTTCAAAATTTGTTTTACGAATATACCAGTTCCAGACTACACGACAACGAATCGGTGTTAATTTCTCTAAACAATTGAGTTTTGATATTACAGCCAATGGTCTCAATAAAAAATCCGCCATTGAAAAGAACAATGGCGGATTTCAGTATGTTATCTATCTGTACTTTTATTCATTCGCAGGCGCTCCTGATTTGTTAACAGGTGCTTCGCCTTTTGGAGCGGCTTCTACTTTACCTTTGATACGAATTGTTTTAGTGGGTGTGTTCACAGCATTCGATTGCAATGTTACACTTTTTCCAAATGGACCAACTCGTTTTGTATCGTATTTCACCTTGATAACACCAGTTTTACCAGGAGCAATTGGTTCTCTGGGCCATTCAGGTACTGTACAACCACAAGAACCTTTAGCATTAGAAATCATCAACGGCTCATTCCCCGTGTTTTTAAATTCAAATTCACAACTGCCATCACCATATTGCTTTACGGTTCCGTAATCGTGTGTTTCTTTCTCGAATTTAATTTTTGCTCCAGATTCTACAGCTTGCTCCTGAGCAAATGTGTTTGCAGTTGAAAGAGCTGCGATCATTAGCGTAAGTGTAAAAAGTACTTTTTTCATCGTTTCAAAATTTTATGTTTAAATCAAAAATAAGATATATATATCTAAGTGTATTAAAATTAACAAACCATTAACATCTAGGAAGCTTCTGGAGTATCTGTCGAATCCGTCATTTTTTCCATCTGTAGTTCAATGAGTTCTTCAAATGTCTTATCAATATGTTTCAGTCGAAATTCGTACAGCTCTTTTTTCGATGGTGGCAGATTTTCAATCTCAAGTAATCTGTTGGCATAATGTTCGATTTGCTCTGGATTGTATTTATCTTGATCGTAATAGCTCATTTGAAGTTCGAGAAGTCCAATTTTATTCGATGTATTTGGGTAGTGCATCAAGATAGAATCTCTCCATTTTGTGGCTAACCGCTCGACGCCAATTTGCATATAAAGTGAAGCAATATTTTGAAGCGCTTGTTCTGCAAAATCGTGGCTCGGATATTTTCTGAAGAACTTTTTGTTGCGGTTTATGGCTTTGTGATATACGAGCTTATCAACTTTGAAACTGTCGATTTCTATACGTTTTTTTGTCAGGTCTTGCAATGTATCATCAATACTATTAATTGAGGAAATAATTGCTTCGGGCGTTTCTTTTTGTAATGTTTCAGGTTGTTCCTCGCTATTACAGCCGATGATTAGAAATAAACTAGCAATTGCAGGTAAAATAAACTTCATTTTCTTAATTATTTACGTTTTTTTACGGGAAATTTCATGCGATAAGGGATATCTACGTCACCTTTTGAAATATTGTTAAGCTTTTTGCCCAACAATCGTTTTTTGAGTGGACTTAAATGATCAGTGAACAGGATACCGTCCACGTGATCGTATTCATGTTGAATTACGCGTGCTGCATATCCTTCATAAGTATCTTCGTGAAAGTCGAAATTTTCATCGAAGTAACTGATGATGATTTTTTCTTTTCTGTAGACATCTTCCCGAATAGCGGGTATACTTAAGCACCCTTCTTGAAAACCCCAGTTTTCACCGTTTTCTTCTTCAATGATCGGATTGATAAATACTTTTTTAAAACCTTCTAAACCTGCGGCCTTTGGGTCTGGCTCTTCACCCTCCTGATCTTCGGCGAAAGGAGAGGCGTCCACGATAAAAAGACGAATGGATTTACCTATTTGAGGTGCTGCGAGTCCCACACCATGAGCGTTATACATCGTTTCCCACATATTATCAATGAGCGATTGCAGTCCCTCATAATCTTCATCGATCTCAACAGCCTCCTTTTTGAGTATAGGATCCCCATAAGCGACAATAGGTAATATCATAAATATACTTTTTTAACCACACAAATTTAATAAATAAAAAGGACTGTTTCCTAACGAATAGCGCGATCATTAAAAATTACATATCCAAAGCTCACCTGAGTCGAAAAAGGCTTGCTTTGTTTTGGGAAATAGTTGGTGGATACCCTTAAAGGGCCAATAGGTGTATGAAAGACAGCAGATGCTCCAGCCATAATGGTGGGACTTTGAAATTCATTGATATAGCCGAAAGTTCCGTTGTCAAATTGTTCAATTGTTTTGAAGGGTTGGAAAATATAAGGATCGAATCGTAGATCGATAAAATTGGTCAACTCAAAAATGAAATTAGCACCACCACCAGCGTATTGGGGAGCACGATATTCTGTCATAAATAAAGTGCGGCTATCAGGTAGGGGTGAAAACTCAGTGGTAGCTAAAATAGATGCTGTATAATTAGAAAAGAGTGACTGAGAATTGAGCACGCCTTTACCATAAATCCCTATCTGAAATTGATCACTCAAGTTAAAAAAATGCTGTCCTTCAATTGAAATGTTGAGCCAACGGTGGAATTTACGAACATCGTAATCTTCATTTTGGGTGTTTCCTGCAAGACTTTGTTCTTTTCCTTGAACATACCGAAAGCTCAAATCCATAAAACTACCGTCCGAAGCCCATTGTTTCCTGTTTAACGTGCTGTGTTTATAAGAAAAAATGACTGATTCACCGCTAAACAAAGTGATGTCGGCTGTGTCGCTGCTCGAAAAATTAAGGGTTTGATAGTATTCGTCTTCATTCTGGAACTTGCGAAAATCCAAATCTAACCGTTCTGAATTGGATAGCGGAACACTTAATTGGGTGCCGTAATAGAGCTCGTTTTGAACGAGAAAGGACGGTTTTGAATCTTCGAAAAATGTAGAAGAACTCCGGAAATAGTCCCAGCGATTCAATAAAAAATAAGGAGAAACCCGAAGCGGCAGAGTCGTTGGGAGGTCGTAGTTTAACCCTACTTTGGTTGATCCATAAAACTTTCCAAAATAGGATTCACCATGCAGTTGCAGCGCACCCTTTCCCATATCAAAATAGGATAAGCCTATATAAGCCGTATTTACAGGTCGTGAGGAGAAGTGACCACCAACACTTAGTTCGAAAGGCTTTTCTTTTCGTATATCTAAGTTCAATTGATAAGAGCTGTCTGAGCTCCTCGAAATTGTGGGATACATGTACTTTACTTGAGGAGTGGCATAAGCCCGGAAGTATCGTTTGGTAAAATCTGCCGAAGACAGCAACTTTGGAACGGAATCACGGATGAAACTTTTACGGATAAACGAAATATCATCACCTTCTTGGGATAGCGAAGTTGAAATGTCGTCAATTTGAAGGGGCTTTACTTTTTTGAGAAATTGCATGCGTTTTTGGCGCATTTCTGCGGAAGATACCCGTCTATTCACGCTGCTTAAGATGCTGTCGATCATGGGTAAAGTTGATTGATACCCACTGTTAATGGCCTCTTGAGCATTCGAAAAATCAAATGTAGAAATACTCGTGTTTGGCGAAATAATAATACCTTCTTCGCAGGGTAATTCAAAATTGGTGGGTTTCATGAGCATATTCGAAACTTGACTGATGACGTCGCCCTCTGTAGGTGGAGAGGCATTGTAAGAAACGTTGCTCCCAATAATATAATCCACGGGAAATTCGTTGTAGAGCACATGTGCTGGGAAGTTGTCGTACAAGCCACCATCAAATAACAGTTTCCCATCAATACGAATGGGATTAACATAGAACGGATAGGTCATGGATGCTCTAACAGCTGCATTCAAATTACCTTCTGAGAAGACAACACTTTTCTTTTCGCGAATGTCGGAGGCCACACATCGAAAAGGGACGAATAGCGAATCGAACTGTTTATTGACACTAGCTCCGGTAGTTCCAAATATCCTTAACATTTCATAGTCGAGATAAGCAGGAGTCATGAAATTAGTGGGGAGTGATTTTTTAAAAAGACTATCCTGACTAAAAGCCACATTGAGCATAGAAGCACCGTCATCCTTTTCCCGTAGTAAAAAACGCTGCTCAGTGGTAGTGCCTCCTTTCGTCATTTTAATGAATTTATCCGACAAGATGTAAGATTTAATTTCAACTGGCGAGTAACCACAGGCGTACATTGCACCGACGAGAGCACCTGCACTTGTGCCTGCTATATAATCGATCGGAATTTCGGCCTCTTCTAACGCCATCAAAACCCCAACATGAGCAAGGCCGGTTGCACCACCACCACTGAGTACGAGCCCTACAGATTGAGCGCGCATGTGAGCGCTGCTCAGGATCAGGGAAAACAATAAAAAAATGAGTGCCTTTCGTTTCAAGCTCCTTTAAAATGAGTTAATTTGTACAAAAATAGAAGTTTTTTTTCCACTAAACGAATGAAATTGAATGCTTGTTTTACTCGACTATATCGGAGTTCTTGTTTTCGCGATTAGCGGCATGTTAACTGCTGCGGACAGAAGTTTGGATGTTTTGGGGGGGTATATCATCGCATTTATTACGGCGCTCGGTGGTGGTACGTTAAGAGATTTGTTGTTGAACACCGATGTGGCTTGGATGAGCTCGTGGATTCAGGTACTCACTGTAATTGTAGGAGGTACAATTGGTATTATTTTCCGCTCTTACCTGAAAAAATTGAGAAGAACGTTGTTTATTTTTGATACCACGGGTATCGCCATATTTACTATTGTTGGCGTTCAAAAAGCGCTAAGTTTTGATCAAATCGCGTTGACGGCTGTTTTCCTGGGTATGATTTCAGCTACTTTTGGAGGCTTGATCCGCGATGTTTTGTGTAATCAAATTCCTTTGATTTTTAGAAAAGAAATATACGCTATTCCCTGCCTTACGGGTGGTTCAATATATCTGATGGGAGACTATTTAGGCTACACTTCAAACTTGTGGATGTTATGGGGGTGTATTCTAATCATTATTTTATTTAGAACCTTTGCGGTAGTTTTCTCTTGGGAATTGCCGCTTATTCGAGAAATCAGCAAATGGAACAGTTAAAAATTACAATTAAGACCCTTCATAATTTCGAGGAGATCCTAACGGAAGAATTGCGCGAATTGGGGTATGATAACACCGAAAAACAAAATCGAGCCGTCTCTTTAAAAGGTAATTGGGAAGATGTTTATCGATTAAACTTCAGATGCAGACTTGCACTTTCTGTTTTGGTTGAGGTGGATGCTTTTTACGTGCACAAAGAGGATGATTTGTATAAGGAAGCCCGAAAAGTGGACTGGACATCACTTTTTGATCATCAGAAAACGTTTGCTGTTAAAGGAGCGATTTTCTCTACTTTGTTCCGCCATTCTAACTACCCTTTGTTGTTGGTGAAAGATGCAATTGTAGATACATTCCGGGATAAAACGGGAACGCGACCTGACGTAAATCGCAAGTCCCCCCAAGTTGTTGTTGACGTTTATATTAAGGAAAAACGCGTGACGCTCTCGGTGAACACGAGTGGCCTTCCATTATTTCAACGTGGTTATCGCCAGTCTACTGGAGAAGCTCCGATCAATGAAGTTTTGGCAGCCGGACTGCTGAGAATGGCACAATGGGATCGCAAGTCACCGCTTATCAATCCTATGTGTGGGTCGGGAACTATTGCTATTGAGGCTGCATTATGGGCAGCGGATATTCCATCTCTCATAGAGCGAAATCACTTTGCATTCAAGAATTTTAAATCGTTTGACTCTCAGTTGTGGGAAAAAGTGAGAGCAGAGGCGAATCATCGTCCTGTAGATCTTGGCTTTTCAATCATTGCATCTGATAGTGATGCCGCCATGGTTCAAAAGGCACGCCGGAACAGTCGTATGGCTCCAATTGGTAGGATGATTACTTTTGAAACTGCCGATATTCGCGATTTAAATCCGGATCAGAAAAATGGGACGCTTATCTGTAATCCTCCATATGGTGAGCGCATGGATGAAGATGTTGAGTCACTTTATGAAAATATAGGCGATACTTTCAAGAAAAACTTTAGTGGTTTCTCGTGCTGGATTATTTCTTCGAATAACGAAGCACTAAAAGGAATTGGACTCAAACCTCAAGCTAAAATGCGTGTTTTCAATGGTAGTCTCGAATGTAGTTTTCGTGGGTTTGAAATTGTAGAGGGTAGTTTTGGTTCATCAAAACAGGTCACTTCTGAAACACAACACTTAAAAGGTGAAGTAGCTGATGTAGAAACAACCCATCGTGAAAAGAAGGATGTTGATAATATTGAGCAAGGTTCAGAAAAACCGAAGCGCGATAAGAGGAAAGAAAGATCACCTCAACACGATGAAAAAAGCACTGATAATGAAGATTCGGCTTCAAAACAATCGGCCAAAGAAGCTACTTCTGATGACAATAAGAGCTTCAAAGAAAGAATTGATGATATGCGCAAGTACAGGAAACGATCCGACGATTAAAAATCGAAATCGAGCTAATAAGATAGAAAGCTAAAAAGCAGTGCGGCTTTGCTGAAAAATGATCTAAACGAGTTCCTCTTTCGGAGTGTACCCAAATAAACGCAAGAATTTAATTGCTTTTGCTACGCGTTCCGGAACATCATTTTCCCAAGAGCTCGCATTAGCCTTAATCTTAGAAAGCACATCGTCCGACATAATATGTAAGAGTTTTGGGTCGAAGTCAGTGAGTGCTTCTATCTTGTTGTTTTTCTGCATGTAATCCAGTAATCCTAATAACCGATCTTCAATATGAATATTTTCTAATTCGTAAATTTCGCCTGTTTCGACATCTGTAGCAGGATATACGTACAGTTTTACATTATGACCGAAACCGCGACCAAATGCTTCGAGTAAACCACCGTCTAAGTTTTGATAATATTTCTCATCAAAAACAGTGTGGAGGTTATAAATTCCAAGGATGACTCCCATCTTTTTACCGCGTGCAAACTCACTCAAATAATCTACCATTTTGTAATATTTGAGGTAGTTAGAAATCATGACGGTATGTCCGAGTGATCCCAAGAGTTCGGCCCGATCAACAAAATCTTTATCCGATATTTTTCCGTCAGCTGTTAAATCCTTCAGTGTGAGTTCAAAGACTTCACGTATATTTTCTTCTTTAATATCGTTTTCAGCCAGGTACTTTTTGCGAGCGCTTGACACCATATCAATATGCACTTTGGTGACTGGACGAAAACGTCCGCGCATCAACAGGATGTTTTTCTTATAAAGCGCGTTTGCCGGCTGGAGAACTTTACCCGTCTGATCGAACATGGTGGCTTCAGTAATCCCGCGCTTTACCAAATTCAAGGCGAGGATACGGTTGTCGACATGTTCAAAATCCGGACCTTCCACGCGCAACATATCGATCTCCATTCGATCCCGAGGAAGTCGATGTACAAGGCTGTTCATGAAGTAATCCAATTCACCTTCTGTATGAAAATAGGCTGCGTGAATTAAATTGACACCGAGTATCCCCAATGCATCTTGTTGAGCTCGATTACTTTGATCATGCATCTTGACGTGCAGGACAATGTGATTGGGCTCTGAATTCGGTTTCAGTTGAAAGCGTATGCCTACCCAGCCTTGACCTTGATTTGTTTTGTGGTAGTTCAATGACTCTACCGTATTACAAAAGGCGAAAAAATTGGTGTCTTCCCGGTGATCGGCCAAACTATTTTTAACTGCATCAAATTCAATTTCCAGCATGGTCATTAAACGCTCTTCACATACGTAGCGCTTTGCTTTGCCGTAGATAGCATCAGACACTTTCATATCGTACGCCGAATGTGTAAATGCGATAGTTCCTGAACTTGCTCCAGCTTTAAAGAAGGTCGCTGCCGTCTCTTGCCCAGCACCTATCTCAGAAAAAGACCCGTAAATATTGGGGGTTAAGTTTACTTTTAGGGCTTTCTCTTCAGTTGTTAATTTTCTACGGTCTTCCATACTTGCTCGTTTAACGTTGTGGCAAATTAACTAAAATTCGACTAGATTACATAATTGGATACCTTTAAAGTCCAACTCTGTAATCCATTTAATTCGCTTCTGGATCTTGAAAATCCGGATTATTTAAGAATTGTTCATCTGTGAAGGTCTTAAGAAATGTTTTAAGCAACTCGCGTTCTTGAAAGTCGAGTTGTACACCACCTTGATGAGCAAACTCCATCATTGGATCAATCGTAGGGCTTTCTACCAGACCAAAAGAGTAGTGATCGACGACGTCGTCAAGTGTCTCAAAACGACCGTCGTGCATATATGGAGCTGTATGCTCTATGTTTCTCAAAGTAGGGACTTTAAATTTACCTTTGTCGGCTGGATTACCGGTAACTAACATTCTTCCAGCATCTTCAAAAGTAGCGTCAAGTCCGTTGTTGGCGAACATATTGACATGTGCTAGTGCACCATCATGGCAATGCAGGCAGTCACCTCCACTCAAGCTAAAAAACACATCCATACCTGCCCACTCCTCTGTTGTAATCTGTTCGTAAATAGCTTGTTCTTCCGGAGTCAGAGGTAAGCTGTTTTGATATTTGTACATCACATCATATTTGGATTTTCCAGATATAAGTGTACGTAAAAATTGTGCTATTGCTTTTGATACATGTGTCGAATCAAATTGCTCTACACCGAATACGTTGAAAAACTGGTTCCGGTAATCCACATCTGCAGATAGTTTATTTAATGTTGCAGCCCAACTCTGATCCATCTCGTGAGGTGTGACCACGGGTTCTAAAATTTGCTCTTCCAATGATTCATCACGTCCGTCCCAGAAAAAGTTTTCTTGCCAGGCCAAATTAATGAGAGCCATGGAATTGCGCGATCCGATTTGCCCATCGACGCCGAGTGAGAATTTTTCTTTATCAGAGAACGAATATTTTTGCTCGTGACAAGAAGCACAAGATATAGTATTATCCCGTGAAAGTCGCTCATCGTAAAACAACTGACGTCCCAACTCGACACCTTCTTTTGTCATGGGGTTATCTGACGGAACTGGCATGTTCGGGAAATGTTCAGGAACATCCGGTTGATATGGAGTCACTGAACGCGAAATCTGATCCTTTCGACAGGCGCTCGAGAGCAAAAAAATAACGACAAAATATACGTAAAATTTCAAGTTCATTTATTGTTTCACTTTTAGAGCAGACGCAAAATTACTCAGTATTTTGTCACTGAGCTCAACCTGAGAAGGCATCGTGTGTGATGCGCGTTCTTCTTTGATATCCACATCCACTGTGTCACCATCAAAAACCTTGTACATGTCAACTGTTAAATCAGCTGAATAAAGCGTGTTGGACTCGGACTTCCAGTTCAAATTTTCCAGCGAAACAGTCTTTAGAAGTTCATCTGTACCTGTATGATAAAAGAAGTTCATCAAGTTTTCACCGTTTTGGTTAGCTGTAGTATCTGCTTTTCCTTCGATGATGAGGAATATATAACCTGTATTCCATCCCCAGTGCATGTCATCTGTGTTGAGAATATGCAATGGATCATCATCGTCCCAGGCGGAAGGATCTTCGTGATTACGTGACGCTGGGACGCCCACGTTTGCGGTCAATGAAGGGAAATCCTGGAAAGATCCCTCTCCTCGCCAAACACGCGCAGGGTGCTCTTCATATTTATAAACACCTGATCGCGTTAAGGTTTTTTCTTCGTGCTCAAGTTCAGATAAAATCACGTTCAGGCGCGTAAATTTAACGGTATAGCCCTCCTGAGTGGTGAACGGCTTGTTCAACTCAAAAGATTCACCATCATAAGTAGGGACTAAATTAACTTGAACCTCCATTGGTTGGGGTTCTTGATCTGTATCATCTGTATCATCTTTACAGCTTCCCAGTATAACCAGGCCAGCCATAAGCAGTATAGTATATAGGTATATTGTTCTCATACTATAAATATAAGTCTTTTTCAACTAAAAACTAAATTTTAGAGCTCAAAAACCTTGTAAGCCACTTTGAATGTGATGTTTGTTACAAATAGCGGTCATTTAATTTTAAAAAAAATAATGTGCTTCCAACAATTATTCCTGGAGATAACGTATCTTTCTAAAGATGGAAAATTCTACGGAAAAGCCACTGGTCATATATAGCGCTTCAGCGGGGAGTGGGAAAACGTTTAATCTCGTCCAACATTATTTAGAGCTGACGTTGAAAGCTCCAGCACACGCTAAAGCCTTTCAGCGAGTAATAGCCATGACCTTCACCAATAAGGCCGCCTGGGAGATGAAATCACGTATCATTCAGGCACTGGAATGGCTCGGTTACCCGGAAAGCATCCCTTCAAAAGAGCGTTCGAAATATAATGCTGTTCGCGATAATGCGCTACAAAATACGGGGCTCACCAACGAAGAGCTAAAAAGTCGGGCCAAGCAGACCCTGACAGAGATATTGCACAATTATGAGGAGTTTCATGTTTTAACGATTGATAAATTTAGTCTACGATTAATCCGGACGTTTAGTCGTGATCTCGATCTTCCTGAGGATTTTGAAGTTGAACTCAATGAGCGCGAATTACTCGAACAAGTAGTAGATGAATTGTTATCAAAAGTTGGGAAAAAAGGAAACGAACGCATCACTCGACTCACTGTTGATTATGCTAAAGCCAACTTAGAGGAAGGGACTAAATGGAATTTCAGATCTAAACTCATCGATTTTGGTAAAGTGCTCACACAAGAGGAAGAACAACCGTTTATTGAGCAATTACTGTCGTTAAACTTTGACCCTCAGGAGTACCAGCGCATTTTTAGTCAAAAAAAGAAGCTTGTACAGCAATACGAAGAAAAAAGGGATGAATTGTGCAACTATTTTATTCAGCTTGGTACGACAGAAAATGATTATCCTCACAGGTCTAAAGGAATATTTAATCATTTTGATAAGCTTCAAAATAGAACACTCGATGATGGACCGCGCGAACTGTCTGCTACAGTTAAAAAGACGATTGCCGGAGAAAATGTAAAAGAAAAACACCGCGTAGATTCGGATCTGATGAATCGTTTTGTCAAGTTTGTTGAATATGAAAAGGAGCTACTTGCTACTTATTATTTTTACCGTCAGCGCCAGAAGAGCTTTTTTAATCTTGCGTTATTGAAACACCTTTATGCGGCCTATCAGCAATATAAGTCGGAGCATCACATCATTGGGATATCTGAATTTGGACAGCGCATTGCTCAATTGCTGAACAATGAGAGCGCACTCTATATTTATGAACGATTGGGTACGCGATTTCACCATTATTTGTTGGACGAATTTCAAGATACAAGTCGTTTGCAGTGGATGAACCTGATACCACTTTTACACGAATCCATTAGTAATAATAGAAGAAATTTAATTGTTGGGGATCCGAAACAAGCGATTTACCGCTTTCGAAATGGATTAGTCGAGCAATTCGTAGCGCTTCCCGAAATTTATAATCCCGAACATAATGATCAACTCGAACGTATTTCTCAACATTTTCTAACATTGGGAAATAAGAAAGCGTTACAAGATAATTATCGGTCAAAACGCGAAATTGTAGCGTTCAATAATATGTTTTTTGAAGAAGCGCTGCATCATCTTCCAGCTGTTTTTCACGATTATTACAACTCTATTCGTCAGCATCCCAAAGGTGATAATGGGGGCTACGTGGAATTGCATTCGTGGACTAAAAAAGAAAGTGATAAAAGCATCATCGATGATTTTATTGTATCAAAACTGAGAGACTGTATCCGCGACGGATATGCCCCCGGGGATATTTGCATCTTAGTTCGATCTAAGAAGTTAGCCAGCCATCTTGCACACCTGTTGATTAATTGTCCAGAAGAATTCAAAGTAATCAGTGCTGATAGTTTGGTAGTGGGAGCAGACCGCACCGTAAAAGTAATGGTTGATTATTTTCGATTGCGCAGAAATCAATCAAATAAAACGGCTCAAATGAAATTTGCGAGTAGCTACTTTCAGATGAAGGGAGCTGATCCAGTCTCCGAAATGGAACCTTTTTGGATAGATGGAAAAGTGGGGAGGTTTGATTATGAGCGCTTTGTACATTCCTATTTTCAGGATGTGGCGAGTTTTATGCCGAATTATGAAAATATGTACGATCTCGGTAAGAAGTTCACCAATCTGCTCCGTGTCAATTTGTTGAAAAACCCTTACTTGCATCATTTCATGGAAGTGCTCCACGATTATGATTTAAAATACGGTCCTGATCTCAGAAGCTTTTTAGAACATTGGGAAAGCAAGGCAAAAAACGAGAATATTCAATTGCCGGAAAACGATGAGGCTGTTAAGATTATGACGCTTCACGCTTCTAAAGGGTTAGAATTCCCCGTGGTGCTCATTCCGGAATTGGAATGGGGTCTTCGAACACATGAGAAAGAGGCCTTTTTCCAGGTGGACGAAAGCGTAATTCGCGTCAGACTATCCAATAAAGGGACACCAGAATATGTTGAAAATGCTTATCAGGAGGAAGATCAACAACAATTATTGGATGGGTTGAACCTTATGTATGTCGGATTTACACGGGCAGAGGAGCGTCTTTATGTGATGTTCGAAGAGCAATATCCGTCAAAAAGTAGTGGCCGTTTTTCTTCAATGAATCAATTGGTGACCCTTATTGCGGAAAAATTGAATGATCCAGTAATCGTTAGAAGTGAAAATAAAATTGCAATAGGTGAGCCACAAAAAGTGCAAAAGGAATTTGAACAAAATAGTGGTTTTGAACCGGATCACCTCGAAGATTTTTTGTGGTTCCCTGAAATCTCCCTGCGCGAAGAAGAGCTCGAGGAAGTAGAAGTTATTAGCAAAGAACAGGAGTTCGGTAATCAACTGCATTTATTGCTTGCGAGTACACATGAGGCATCTAGACTTGAAGAATGCATTAATCAGCTCGAGCGTCAAGATAAGATACAAGCTCGTTTAAAATCATCCCTTTTGAATATGGCGCGCGATGTTTTTGAAATTCCTGAGTTTAAAGCGATCCAGCAACGTGCCGTCAAGATCCTGGATGAACAAGAGTTACTAGTGGATGAGAAGACAACCAGAAGACCTGATAAGATTTTGATAACGAGGGATGAAATGATTGTGATTGATTTTAAGACAGGTCCGGAACGTAAGAGACATGAAGCGCAGGTTCGAGGCTATTGTGCCGTTTTAACTGAAATTTCACAAATGGCGGTCGCGGGTTATTTACTTTATGCGAACAATAAACAAATGAAGCGCGTGATTTAAATATATTTGCAGTTGAGTCCACTTTAATCGTTTTAAAAAATAGTGTATGATTGACTTTTTATTATCTGGAGATGCTATAATGGCGTTGTTGACACTCACCTTTCTCGAAGTTGTTTTGGGTGTCGATAATGTTGTGTTTATTTCTATTGCAGCGAGTAAATTGCCCAAGGGTCAGCGAAAGAAAGCCACGAATATCGGATTGCTTCTCGCCATGGTTCAACGAATTATTTTGTTGTTTCTGATTTCTTACCTCGTTCGGTTGAAGACTCCTTTTTGGGAAGTGGAACTATCCTGGATTGAATTTTCGCTGAGCTGGCAGGCACTCATTTTGGTTATTGGTGGATTGTTTCTGCTTTACAAGAGTACTTCTGAAATTTTGGAAAAAGTAGAAACGGATCGCGAAAGTGAAGTTGAAAAAAAGGTAGGTAAGTCTATGAGCAGTGTGCTGATACAGATTGTTTTGATCGATTTGATATTTTCGATCGATTCTATACTTACGGCAATAGGGATGACGAATGGTATTTCGCCCAATCCTAACCATGCGCTCGTAATTATGATCATGGCTGTTGTGATATCAATGGTAGTAATGCTGGTTTTTGCGAACCAGATCAGGATATACATTGAAAAACATCCCAGTATGCAGTTGTTAGGGTTAGCCTTTTTAATGTTGATCGGATTTTTACTAATTACCGAAGGGGCTCACCTATCAGGAACAAGTGTTTTTGGAAAAGAAGTAGGTACAATTCCGAAAGGCTATTTGTATTTTGCCATCGCTTTTTCACTTACGATCGAACTCCTCAATATCCGGGTTCGCAAAATTCGAAAAAAAAGCAAGTAAAGCGAATCGTTATTCGATCGTGTTTGCCTTCGTGATGTAAAAGGTCTCTTTTCTTGGTCGACGGAATATGCTTTCCCGTACGATGAGTCTTACTCTTCTGAGATCGCGATTGAGAGGAAGTGCAATACAGGACGCTTTGCTAAATGAGTCATTATTTACTTTCCAGCGTAGCCAATTGTCGCTGGAAACATTCGCAACTAGGATAATACTATCCTCAATGTATTTATAATCAACCAAATTTAACTTTTTATTGATCCAGTATTCGCGCTTCCAATTTTGGCTGGAATTGCTAACGACGTTCGATGCCTCAGTCAAAAGATTACGGGCGTCATTTTCTGAAATAGGGTAGGGTAGGTTTTTCGTATCTTGAATGGGTTCATCAAACAAAAAAGTGTAGAATGTAGCTGCAATTAAAAAAGAGCCTGTTTTATTTTGGTGATACTGGTCAGAAGTGTATAACTCAATTTGAGGTTGCTGCTCACGAATTTCTTTCCAAACTTCCCCAACAGGAACAACGGCTGTATGAAAAGTATCAGCGAAGGCAAGGTATTGCTTTTTGAGTTGTTGTTGCATTTCTTCAAAATCAACTTGTCGGTTTAAATGAGAAAGGTATATTCCCTGATCATAACCCCACGTCATGAATAGTGCGATTTTTGCTTTCGGATGATGGTGACGAATACTATCTATCATTTGCTTACCATAGGGCAGGGAATGTTTCAGTACGGTGCTGTCACTTAATATAAGTTCGAAGCTTTTAGCTTGTAAGAAAATATAATCCCATGAATTCGATCGTATGGTAGCGTAAGTTGATGGTTGAACGGCGTGGTATTTCCAGTCTTTGCCATTAGTTGTAACCTCTTTCGTGTATAAGGAATGATTGTTTTGGCGCGCTATTGTTTCGAGTTTGTTGGGCATATCATAGTTCATGGTAAAGCTATTACCTATAAACAAGACTTGTTTCGTTTGCCCCGTAACTAGCGTGTGAATGCCAAGGAACAACATAATCAAAACTGTAATCATTTTCTTCATACGGTCTATTTGACGCTATTATCGGGCCAAACTTACATTTCTTTCTGATAAAATTATGGATTGTATATTCTCAACGTTTGCCCTCCGTTGTAGGCAGTGAGGTATTTGCGTAATCCCCATTTGGTGTCCCCATCAATTATTGATCCATCGTAGAGTGAAAACTGAGCGTTAGAACAAGGATCATTTAGGATTAAAAAGTTGTCTTCATCCACTTGCAAACCCGTAGCACAGTCAAACCCGTCGGGAGCTGGAGAATGGCGGTCAAAGGCAACGAATTCATTGACTGAACGCCTGTAGACGATTACTCCTTTTGAACCTGCTCCCACGACGTAAGCCCATCCTCCAACACCTTGAAGATCATTATATTTGGGTAGTGTTAAGTTGATGTTAGCGTCGAATTGAAAATAAGGTACGGGGTGTTGGTTGTTTTTCGCACAGCTCCAAATTAAACAAAGCATGGAAATATATATAAAATTTTTTAAGTTCATAGTTTCGTTCTACGTTAGCGAAGTTATGATAAAGAAAACGAATTTCATAATGTTTTTATTGTGTCTGTCAGTACTGAGTACAGCACCGGGTTGTGCCTCTTCCTCGCCTGGTTATCAGCCAACGGTAGAGCAAGCAGAGCAAGCTCGTGCTAAAAAGAAAAAAATAGAACGAAGAAAAGCGAAGCGTGCGCAGCGCAAGGCAGAGCGAAGATTCTGGAAAATGCAATCAAAGCAAGTCAAAAAGCGTATCAGAAAAACACGAAGAAAAAGGAGACGAGAAGCACGTAAACGCAATCGCAGAAGCTGGTTCTAGCATGGTTATTCTAATATTATATTTTGATCTTATCAAATTCGCGCTCACTTAGAAATTGCCATCGATCATGAGAGTGATGTAATTCAGCCAGGTATTCTTGCTCCTTTTGACCGATAGTAGGTATTAACAATGCCCTGTTATTGGTGGCGTTGAGATCCATTAGAGTAGAGTACCCCGAACGACTAACAACATAGTCAGAGCTGAGCATTAATTGCAGAAAAGAAGCGTGGTCCAGGTCTGAATAGACGGTGACCCCTTTGGGTTTGGAAGTGTTTTTAACTAACGCATGAGGTGCGATGATTCCACAACTTTTCTCACTCGAGCAGAACTTTTGGACAATGCGGTCATAAAATATTTTGTTGTAGGGAGCCGGGCCGGATACGATGGCTAAATAATCATGTTTTTTATAGTGTGGTATATAACGGTCGATAGCGTCAAAATCAAAGCGAGACAATGTTCCGATGAAACGGGCTTTTTTTTGTTTGCTGGAAGATAAGCGACCAGCATAAGTGCTCTTGGCATCATCCGGGATCCAGATTTCATCAAATCTATTGAGTAAGGATTGGTTCAACCATTGCGGAATTACATTCCATGAGGATAAAGGCAATTTCAACTGATGACTGATAATCACATTTTTGGTGTCTGGTGTCCAAAATCCAAATCGCTGATCGGAGATTAAAAGATCCGCATTGAATTTACAGACCAATTCTTGAGCGCGTACGTTCTCCTGGCGAAGTGCTCGTTTTAGCTTGCGATAATGGAGCAGAAGGTCTGTTGTCCAATGGCCTTTACCTGTAAATTTAAAAGGGTATCCTTTCACGGGAACATACCACATTTGAGGGAAATATTGTCGATAGAAGTGCTCCTGTTCTTCATCACAGCAAATGATCACTTCATTTTGCCGAGCAAGATATTCAATAACGGGTATGGTGCGCGTGACATGTCCTAACCCCCAATTTAAAGGACTGATCAGGATGCGTTGTTCTCGGATGCTTTTTAATTGGTTATGGTGCACTTCAAAAAGAAGATTTCTATTTTTGCAAACAAGTTAGTAAAAAATGAGTAAGAATAAGCTGTTTCGATTCGCAGAAATGAAGAAAATGGATCACGTCCTGGAGCCGACCATGGATGCCATTAAAGACGGAAGTGTGGATTACCCTGGAAAATGGAATCAGGATTATTTTAAAAATGATCATCCGATTGTACTGGAACTGGGGTGCGGGAAAGGAGAGTATACGGTAGGGTTATCGAAAAAACATCCAGAAAAAAATTTTGTAGGGGTAGACATTAAAGGCGCTCGTATGTATGTTGGTGCGGTACAATGCCAGGAAGAAAATATTCAAAATGCGATTTTCCTGAGAACTAAAGTAGACTTTATAGATCGCTTGTTCAGCGAAAGTGAAGTGGAC
Source organism: uncultured Fluviicola sp. (assembly GCA_964346075.1). Taxonomy (GTDB): domain Bacteria; phylum Bacteroidota; class Bacteroidia; order Flavobacteriales_D; family Crocinitomicaceae; genus Brumimicrobium. The sequence continues at coordinate 28,312 of CAYFTH010000021.1, forward strand.
GAAATCTGGTTGACCTTTTCTGACCCACAACCAAATAAACCAAATAAGAGGTTAACCTCTCGTGTCTTTATTGACCGTTACCGCAAGATTCTGCGACCGGGTGGAAAGATTCATTTAAAAACAGATAGTGATTTGCTTTACGAATCCACGTTGGAGGAGATCGAAAAACACGATTACAATTGCATTTTTAAAAGTGATGATATCTATCGCGATCTGGATCAGTTTTCCGATGCGTTAAAGGATACATTGCAAATAAAAACACATTACGAAGCGCTCTTTTCCAACGAAGGTCATATTATTAAATACTGTCAATTTACCATCGATGAAGGTTAGTGAGGCGACAGCGGATTTTTTTGAACGCGTATATCAAATTGTGCGAGTGATTCCAGAAGGTCGCGTGACGAGCTATGGGAGTATTGCCAAAGCGTTGGGCGCATCGAAATCGAGCAGAATGGTAGGGTGGGCTATGAATGCATCTCATACCAAGTCAGATGTGCCAGCTCATCGAGTAGTAAATCGCAAAGGGGTACTCACAGGTAAAATGCATTTTCAAACTCCGACCACAATGGCTGCACTTTTAAGAGAAGAAGGCGTTGAAGTAAGGAATGATCAGGTGATTCATTTTGAAGCATATTTTTGGGATGTTACAGATGAATTATTAAAAGATATGGAGTGAACTCGACAAAAAAATATGATGGGCTGCACAAAAATACCGCTACATTTGTGACATGGTTTTTGTCACAGGAGGTACAGGGTTGATCGGTAGTCATCTGCTTGTTGAGTTGGTACAGCGGCACGATGCTGTTACGGCCATTTATAATGACCCAGAAAAAATTCAAACGGTTAAAAAAGTATTTGAATTCTACCTGAAAGCGGAATCTGCTGCATTATTCGGTAAAATTCGATGGGTACAGTGCAATATTTTGGATGTTGGTGATCTTGAAGAAGTGATGGCAGGGCATCAGCAGATTTATCATTGTGCGGCTATTGTCTCATTCAAGCGAAGAGATTTTAGTAAAATGATTGCTGTAAACCGCTATGGTACTGCCAATATCGTGAATGTAGCTTTGAGCTTAAATATAAAACGCTTATGTTACGTGAGCTCTACAGCTGCCGTTGGAAATAAAGATGTTCCAGAAGATGAACTTGTTGACGAATCAAACAAATGGATACTCACGGATCAAACACGTGGTTATTCGATCTCTAAATATAGCGCTGAAAAAGAAGTATGGCGAGGAATAGAGGAAGGGCTCGATGCAGTTATCGTCAATCCATCCATTGCATTTGGAGCTGGAAACTGGGAGGAGAGTTCAATGGTGATTTTTGATACGATTCGAAAGGGCTTGAAATTTTATTCACCAGGAGCTAATGCTTTTGTCGATGCGCGCGATGTAGCCAAAATTATGGTAACGCTTATGGATCGCGATATCGTCAATGAGCGTTTTCTATGTATTGGCGAAAATCGTCCTTTCTTCGAAGTATTTGCAACCATTGCGCGACAGCTCAATCAACCGCCACCAAAGTATAAAGCAAGTCCATTACTCATGGGGATCGCCTGGAGACTGGCGGTCTTTTGGGCAGTTATCACATTTTCAAGTCCTGTTATCACGCGTTCTTCGGCGGAAAGTGCATTTAAAAAAATTAAATACAGTAATAAAAAAATTACAGATCGGCTGGATTATGATTTTTATACGCTGGAAGAAATGGTGGAGAATGCGATTGCTGGACGGATTCAATAATGGATTCTATTTAGCTACTAAAAAGTATATTTCCGTTTTTTACGCACGTTTAGTTCCGCGGTTTTTCTAATTTTGCCCAAAGCTCAGAGCATGTTAAAATCGATGACAGGTTATGGTAAGGCAACGGGAACTTATCAGGATAAAAAGATTGCAGTAGAATTGCGGTCGTTGAACAGTAAAGGAGGGGATGTTTACTTGAAATGTCCTTCAATTTATAAATCCAAAGAAATTCCAATTCGAAAAGTACTCAAGGATCGTTTAGATCGGGGGAAAATTGAGTGTGTTATCACAATTGAAAGTACTGAAGGACAAGCAAATGTTGCTATCAATCGTTCACTGGTTGTAAAATATTACAATGAGCTCGAAGCGATTTCGGATGAAGTTGGAGCGGAAAAAGAAACCCTGCTCCCTGCAATTATGCGATTTCCGGAAGTACTTATTTCAAAAGAGGAGGAGCTTGAAGATGGCGAATGGATGGTACTGGAAAAAGTCGTATTGAGCGCTATCGAAAAAATTGATCGATTCAGGCTAGAAGAAGGAGAAACATTAGAGGCTGATTTTACGCATTCAATCAATGCCATACGTGAAATGCTAGAGGAAGTCCCCCAGTATGAACAGAAACGGATAGATACGGTGCGAGACCGCATGGACAGATCAATTGAAGAGTTACAGGTGAAACATGATGACAGCCGTTTGGAGCAAGAGTTAATCTACTACATCGAAAAACTCGATATTACAGAAGAAAAATCCCGCCTCGCCCATCACCTGGATTATTTTCAGGAAACAATGGTTAAAGAGTCTCCAAATGGGAAAAAACTGGGCTTTATTGGTCAGGAAATCGGAAGAGAAATTAATACGTTGGGGAGTAAGTCCTACCACGCGGACATGCAACGGTTGGTAGTTCAGATGAAAGATCATTTGGAAAAAATAAAAGAACAGGTACTGAATACACTTTGATCAATGAAGGAGAAAAGCGAACACATCGGCAAATGTATTATCTTCTCGGCGCCTTCGGGTGCTGGAAAGACCACAATTGTTCATCACCTGCTCGATCGAAATAATCGATTGGCTTTTTCGATTTCAGCTTGTTCTCGCCCCCCACGTCCCAATGAAACGCATGGGGAGGATTATTACTTTTTGTCAGTGCAAGCGTTTAAAGATCGCATTGCTCAGAATGATTTTATCGAATGGGAGGAAGTTTATGAGGATCATTTTTACGGAACATTGAAGGCTGAGGTAGAGCGGCTATGGAGTTTAGGGAAAGTGGTGGTTTTTGATGTCGACGTTTTTGGAGGTATTAATCTTAAGAAATATTTTGGAGATGCTGCACTGAGCTTTTTTATTCAGCCTCCATCGATTGAAGTGCTGGAACAACGACTGCGTAGTCGTCAAACAGAGTCTGAGCAAAAAATCCAAACACGGCTCACCAAAGCTTCCCAGGAACTCACCAAAGCTGAACAATTTGATCGCACAGTCGTTAATGATAACCTAAAGCTTACCGTGGAGGAAGTAGACAAAAACATTAAAGCATTCATAGAGCTATGAAAGTAGGTTTATATTTCGGAACTTTTAATCCCATCCATATTGGTCATTTGATTATTTCAAATTATATGGCCGATTATACGGATTTAGATCAAGTTTGGCTTATCGTTTCCCCTCAAAATCCATTAAAAAAGAAATCTTCATTACTCGAGGATTATCATCGCCTGGCCATAGTGAAAGTAGCGATAGATGATAATCTCAAGCTGCGAGCGAGCGATATTGAATTTAAAATGCCACGCCCTTCTTATACTTCTGATACACTGGCCTACATCAAAGAAAAGTATCCTGAACATGATTTTAATTTGATCATGGGAGAAGACAATCTTCGTACTTTTCATAAATGGAAGAATTACGAACACATTCTTGAAAACCACAAACTTTACGTTTACCCGCGCGTTTTAACCATTCAGGAAGAAGTGGAGGTAGAAGAGATTGGATACTTACCAGAAAATAAATTGCGCGATCATCAAAATGTGGAACTGTGTGAAGAAGCCCCTATCATGAAAGTGAGTTCGAGTTTTATTCGTCAAGCCATCAAAGAAGGAAACGACGTTCGTTATCTGCTTACAGCACCAGTTCATGAGTATATTTCAGAAATGAATTTTTACAGATAAATCGCTTTTTTTAAACTTTGACCGTACCATTGGTGTTATACGTTTATGTATTTTTCTAAGTACTTTATGATGACTGTCCTTTTATTGAGTTCCTTTTGGAGCATAAGCCAGTTGACCATTCAAGTTAATGGAGTGACAGAAACAAAAGGACAATTGATGGTAGCATTATATGAGAAATCGGACCATTTTCCCGAATACGGTATGGCAGCTCTGAATCGTGTAGTCGAAGTTGAGAATCTACCTCCAAGCATCCAGATTTCTCAATTGGTTCCGGGAAGAAGTTATGCAGTAGCAGTCTATCACGACAAAAACTCAAATAATATCTTGGACAAGAATATATTGGGTATGCCAGTTGAATATTACGGTTTTTCACGTGATGCGCGTGCCACCTTCGGACCACCCGCATTTGAATCAGCAGCTTTTGTTTATCACCATCAACAAAGAATCACTCTCGTTGTAAAATGATGTGTACTTATCTCCTCAAAAATAAGTCCTGGTTTGGTACACATTAATTTACTTCAATCTTGCAGCACCGATCCAACATGAAAATGAGAACGCAGATTTATATTACGCCCCTGTATTCGTTGTAAAAACTTTTCCGTTTAAAATAGTCGATGCTACGTTGTTTTCTCCAAAAGAATATGGAATGCGAGCGAGGTCATCCATGCGTTTGGTGATGATGAGGTTGGCTTTTTTACCGATGCTGATTGAGCCGTGCGTATCGCCTAACCCCATCGCATCTGCCGTATTGATAGTAATCGCATTCAACGTTTCAACCGGTGTCATTTTCATCTTTGTGCATGCCAATGACGTCAAGAGCTGCATATTTCCTGACGGAGCCGAACCAGGGTTGAAATCGGAAGCCAGCGCAACTGGCAGATCATGCTCCATCATTTTACGCGCTTTTCCATAAGGAATCGAAAGAAAGAAAGAACAACCAGGTAATAACGTAGGAATGCATGTTGAACCTTTTAAAGCGCTGATATCGGCATCGTCCATTTCTTCCAGGTGATCCACAGAACGAGCACCTCTTTCAACGGCTGCTTTCACACCTCCCATTACAGAAAATTGATTGACGTGAACTTTTGGTGTGAGTCCGTATTTTGCACCAGCATCCAGGATTTCATTCATTTCATCGAGTGTAAAGTAGTTGCGTTCACAGAAACAATCAATGTAATCAGCTAAACCCTCCTCGTGGATTTTTGGTAGCATTTCGTTGATCATCAAATCGATGTATCCGCGACGATTGTTTTTGTATTCTTTTGGGATGGCGTGCGCTCCCAGGAATGTGGCTTTAATCGTCATTGGTGACGTTTCTTTTAAACGTTTAACAACGCGTAACATTTTTAATTCGGCTTCAGTCGTAAGGCCATATCCTGATTTTATCTCGATGGCACCAGTTCCGTAATTAGCAAGATTATGGATGCGTTCAAGCGCGTCTTCGAACAATTCATCTTCACTCATGGATCGCAAGCGCGCAGCAGAGTTCAAAATCCCACCCCCTTTCAGTGCAATTTCTTCGTAGGTCATTCCTTTAATCCGGTCTTCAAATTCACCTTCTCTGGTGGCGGCAAAGACGGCATGCGTATGAGAATCACAAAATGCAGGTAATACGAACTTCCCTTCCGCATCGATCACATCGAGGTCTCTCCAATCGGTAATTCCACCCCAGTCCTCCATACTTCCATAGGCCACAATTGTATCATTTTCAATGGCCAGAAAAGCATTGTCCAGCATATCGCCTTTTTGCATGGCGCTTCCTGCTTTCGCGCACGTGAGTTCATCATTTACCTGGAAAAGTCCTTTTATGTTTTTGATCAAGATCTTGCTCATGAATGTTTTTTTTAGAATTTCAAAATTAATTGAAACGGAAGGCAATCCAAATTAATTATGCGATTAAAGCAAATGGAAAACTTAAGTATGTGCGAGCACTTTTGCGAAACACAGTTTTTAAGAACGTTTGTCCTGAATTGGTAAACACTCATTGTGTGCTTTGCTGTTCAAATGTTAATTTTCTGCAAGAACAAGTCAAAATGTTAAAATCCCACCTTTT
>CAYFTH010000022.1:0-34034 GCA_964346075.1 uncultured Fluviicola sp.
TAGCGATTAACAAAAAGCCCACTATTTTTTGGGTGTCGTTTAAACTTCTCGAGAATCCAACAAATCCTGCGCTCATAAAGTGGGAGAAATTGATCAATTGATTCGTACTTATGCCGATAAATCTACCTTTATAAACCTCCCTGCAATCTTCCACGTCAGAAACTTTTATTGTTGATGCTTGTATATCAGCTGAAGCACAGTCACAGTTGTGATGCTTTACATATTCTGCAACCGGTACGTATTCTTTTCCTACACAGACACAAGTCTCGCGCTCTACTTGAAGCCTTTTCCTTAAACCGCTAAACAAACGATAAACAAGCGGACTAATTATCGTTGCGGCAATAGGACTTAACAATAGAGGGAGAAGTAAAGTAGCTCCAAAAGTAGAGAAGTTAAATGAACTGCCAACAGCTAAAATACCAGCACCTGCAATACCACCAATTAATCCGTGAGTCGTTGAAACCGGCATTCCAATTTTCGTGGCCACAAAAACGGTTGTTGCTGCTGCCAGGGTAATTGATACTGCAAATTCAGAAGATTGAGCCAGCGCTTCAGGAACCAGGCCAATACCAGAAAAACTGCTGACGATTTTACTCATTAGAAATATTGCCGTCAAAGATCCAAGAAGGGAAGTGATGGCTCCCCAAGACAAAGCACTTTTAAAGGAGGTTGTATTACTGCCAAATAAAGTAGCGACACTCTTAAAAAGATCATTGGAGCCGTTACTATAGGCCAAAAATAAAGCTGTTATCACTAAAAGGTATGTCATAATCTATGAACGAATAAAATTGTCTTTTGGATTTTACTAGCTCAGTCGATCTATTTTGAATTAACTTACAGGATAGGGAAAAATGAATTGATAGGCACTATAAAACGTCGTCATTGAGTAAAATACAACACAACCCCAAGGACCATTACGGACTCAACCAGACATCCACATAAAATTTAACGAGCAATGTGGCCACCAAATAAATGATCGCAGGAATGGCAGGGAAAAGCGTGTGAAGCAGTATTGCTATTAAAGTCCCGAGAACAGCAATTACAAGAGCTCGGCGGCGGGATCGGAGTAACTCACTCCAGGAAAAGCGACGAAATAATCCCATTTTTACGAAAAAGGTGGTGTATTGCTGGTAGTTTCCGAAGAACACCAATGGAAATAAAATAATTCCTTGTGGTACCGGGAAACCGGGCTCCTCATAGATCAGAAATGCCCATATTTCATCCCAAAAAACGATATTGTCATTGAAGTAATAAATAAATACATGACTCAGCGTTAATAACAGCAAAACGAGGAAACTATTGATCACGATTTTGTTGAGTCGCTGACGAAAAGGATAATTGATTTGCTGAAAACGAATGATTTTTTGCACTTTGATCACCGTAAAGATTTCCGTGACGACGAGGTCGATGAAGTAAAACAGCAAAATGAAGTACAAGCTCCAGTCAAAGTAAAAGTAACCGAGGAGCGGTATTGCCAGTTCTCCAATAGCCTGAAACCAACGTAGCTTTTGCAGCGTCATTGCAGATTACAATTACAAATTTTCTTTCAGTTCTTGAGCAGCCTCCTTTGCAGGAGTATAGTTCTCATCGATTTTTAAGGCTTTAGAATAAGCTCTGGCGGCATCAGATTGACGACCTTGCTCATAGTACGTTTTGCCGAGTTGATACCAACCCTGCACGTAATCGGGGTTGATGCTTAGCAATTTATTATAAAAATGAACGGCACTATCCAACTGATGCTGATGATGTTGTTTGATGTAAGCCTGGTTGAAATAAGAAATATAAAAAGTGGAATCAACTTTCAGCAGGTCTCTGTATCCTTGAAGTGCCTTGTCGTATTTTTCCAAATCCTGATAACTTTTGGCGGCACCATATATTGCATTTAAATTTTTTGATTTGAGTTCGTGGGCATTTTCGTAATACTCCAGTGCTAAATCATGTTTCCCCATATCGGAAAGCAACCAGCCTATATTTAAATGACCGATAAAATAGTCGGGATCCAGTTGTACGGCTGTTTGATAACTTGACAATGCCAGATCGTAATTTTCAATTGTTTTATAAATAGAACCTTTTAAAACATAGGCGTCCCGGTATTGATCATCAATTTTCAGGGCGTCGTTAATGAGCTTTATCGCTGTTTTAAAATCACCGGTCAGTGAATGGGTGTTGGCCAGTTCAACCATAGCAGAAGGACTATTCGGTTTTAGCGTTAATACATATCTGTAATGTCTTTTGGCGCGTTCAATATCTGATAACGGAGCTTTGGGTTTATTGATGAGTGTCCACGCGTATAGCTTACGAGCTTCTAAATTCGTGGAATCGAGTTTATAAGCCTTGGCTCCCGCATCAAGCGCACAACTGAAATTGAGTGCCTCTTTGCACAGATTCCCCATCGCCAATAAAAGTTCCATGTTTTTTGGGCTTTCTTTGAGTTTTTCGTTTAAAATTTGAATGCTGTCCTCGAGCGTGAGGTTTTCCGCTTCAGAAGCTGCAAAGAATTGCTCTTCTGTTTCATTTTTTTCTCGCTCTGAGCAGCTGTTGACGGCGAATAAAAACAAGGGTAATGCAAAAATGGATAAAACTTTCATGAGGTTATAATTTTATACGGGATGCAAAGTTAATCAAAATTGACTGCTCTTTAGGCTACTCTATCCATTAAACATAATGCAAAGCGTTGTTTTAACGAAGTTTAACCCCTTTCATCCTTTTCAGTTAGAAAGGTGCTTTTTGCACGGTGTAGAACGCGTAAAATTCCTCAAAAAGCTATTAATGCTATCATTTTAGAGCTATGTACGAATGGAGATCATTATGTTGAAAGTAATCATTATTGATGGAATATATCAGGATGAACCTTTCAAAATCGCAGCGCGAACAACGGAGCAGCTGGTGTTGAAAAAAGGAGTTGACCAAGGTTACAAACGTAAGAAGAGACTAAACCTTTCTAGCGCGCAGCATTTCGCGCTTACCCGGAGGGCCGGGAAGTCGTTCGACCGCGAAGCCAGCTGTTTCGAGATCTCTTCTAACCTGACCTTTAGCGCAATAAGTCACGAATAGGCCTCCTTGTCTCAATGCATCAAAGAGTTTTTCAAAATGAGTCAGCGTCCACATCTCGGGTTGCACCCGGGGCCCGAAAGCATCAAAATAGATAAGATCAAAGGATGCAGGATCCGCCTGGTGTTTCTGAAGTTTTACGTGGCGTTTACATAATTTAAAATGCGGGCTAATGGTCTCAAATACTTCCCAGGAACACGTGTGCATCTTCTCAAACCAACGCAGAGCCTGTTCATCAGGAATCAATTCTTCGTATCCGAGTGTTTCAATCTCTGTCCATCCAAGCGGATGAGCTTCAAGACCTGTATAGTGGATGTTAAGATGTTCATCAACTGCTGTTTGAGCGGTCAGTAAGGCATTGAGCCCCGTTCCAAAACCTACCTCTAAAACAGATAGTGTTGGCTTCTTAAATTGCAGTAACCCATTTTTAATGAACACGTGTAATGCTTCTTGCAAAGCACCATGTTTGGAGTGGTAGTTTTCATTCCATTCGGGAAGAAAAAGCGTGTTCGAACCATCTCCGGTTTTAATTATTTTTCGTTTCATAAAAGCAACTTTATTGTGAAGAAAATACCGATCGGAGAACTTCAAAAGCGCACACAATATTAATGATAATAGCGGATTTGAGTCAAATAAAGTTATCCACTTAAAATGATTTGTTCACAAACCGATGAGATCAAAACGGAAAAGTCGTTATTGGAAATGGAATTAAATATATTTGCACTATGGAGAAGGATGAAAAAAAGGACAATAAAATTGGTGTCAATCGCAATCAGCGAACCAATAAAACACCGATGGATGTAGGACGGGTTCCGCCGCAGGCGACAGACCTTGAAGAAGCTGTTCTAGGTGCGATGATGATTGATGGTGGTGCAGTAAATGATGCCATTGATATCTTGCGCACGCCTGAAGCATTTTACGATCCGAAACATAAATTGATCTTTGAGGCCATTCGAGATCTCTACGCCTCTTCCACTCCAATCGATTTGCTAACTGTGACCGAAGAGCTCCGAAAATTAGGTAAATTAGAGGTCGCCGGCGGACCGTATTACCTGTCTACGTTAACGAACAAGGTGGCATCCGCGGCGCACATCGAATATCATAGCCGGATAATTATTGAGAAATATATTCAACGGGAAATTATTTCCATGTCCAGTGAAATCCTCAAGGAGGCTTATGACGAAACAAAAGACGTGTTTAGTGTGCTTTCAAAAGCAGAGGAAGACCTTTTTGCCATTGCTCAAAGTAACATGAAAAAGAGTTACGACACGATGTCTACGGCTATGCAGGGTGCAATTGAAGAAATTGAGAAAGCCAGAAAAAATACGGACGGAATTTCTGGTGTGCCGACGGGCTTTAAGGCGCTAGATAAAATGACTTCGGGATGGCAGCGTTCTGACATGATTGTTATTGCCGCACGACCCGCCATGGGTAAAACAGCTTTTGTCCTCTCGATGGCTAGAAATACTGCTGTGGATTATGATATGGGAGTAGCCATCTTTTCGCTGGAGATGTCCAGCGTTCAGTTGGTGAAAAGACTGATATCTGCAGAGGCGCGAATAGACGCTGAGAAGCTCAGAAAAGGGAATATTGCCGATCACGAATTTCAACAAATTCACTCGCGTATCTCGAGATTATCGAAAGCGCCAATCTATATTGATGACACCCCCGGAATTTCCATTTTTGAATTGCGTGCGAAATGCCGACGTATGAAGCAGAAGCATGATATTCAAGTCGTGGTTATCGATTATTTACAGCTCATGACGGGCGGATCGAATAAAAATGCGGGAAACCGGGAGCAAGAAATATCGCAAATATCGCGTTCTATTAAGGAAATTGCCAAAGAACTCAACGTTCCTGTTGTTGCTCTTTCTCAGTTGAGCCGTTCTGTAGAGCAGCGCGGAGGCGATAAACGACCTGTACTTTCTGATTTGCGTGAATCGGGAGCGATTGAGCAGGATGCAGATATCGTTTCTTTTATTTATCGTGCAGAATATTACGGACTGATGGAGGACGAACAGGGGCCTACTCAAGGAATGGGGGATATTATTGTAGCCAAGCATAGAAATGGCTCAACAGATACAGTGAGGCTTCGTTTCGTTGGTCAATATGCACGGTTTGAAAATGTAGAATCATTTGATGAAGGTCTGGATGAGCCTCAGGAGCCAGCTGCGCTAAATCCGAATAAATCGTTCGAGTCCGATAGTGGTGACAGCGATAATGTAGTCATTCGTTCTAGCAAAATGGATGAGATTGGCGAAGATGATGACTTCGATTTATCCAGTGGAGCGGTTGAAGACGATCCTTTTTAGCCTCATATTAATTTTGTATCTTATCCCAAAATGTAAGAAAATGGAAAAGTTGAAAGCGTTGGTGCTGATGTTGTTGATCATGACGGGGACTGCGCATGCCAGCAGTATCTTAATACCCATGGACGAAACGCAGAGCAATCATCTCAAAGCGTACGGTATTTCCTATTTTGCCCTTGAGAATGGATTGACAATGGAATGGTTACTGAATTTCCGTGGTGGATCATTTTTGATTCCGCATGTTTCGGCAATCGAGGATGAACTCGTGGTACGAGGAGTGAGCTATGAAATAGTTCCAGATGGTCAGGTAAATAATATGAAGCGTAAAATCGCCTCACCTGAATTAAATCAGGAGGTTGTACAACTCGAAGTGGCTCCTAAAATTGCGGTGTACACGCCGGACGGAAAACAACCCTGGGATGATGCAGTAACGTTAGTAATGGAATATGCAGAAATACCGTATGACAAAGTGTATGATAGTACGGTGATAGCTGGCGGTCTGAAGGAATATGACTGGTTACATTTGCACCACGAAGATTTTACTGGTCAGTATGGTAAATTTTATGCCGCTTATAAAAATGCTCCCTGGTATCGACAACAAGTGGCGGATCTGGAAGCTAGTGCGCGCCGACTCGGATTTACTAAGGTGGCTGATATGAAGCTGGCTGTTGCTCAATCCATTAAGAACTATGTCGTTGGTGGAGGATTTTTGTTTACCATGTGTAGTGGAACGGATAGTTTTGATATTGCTCTGGCTGCTCACGAAACGGATATTGCAGAACGGATGTTTGATGGTGATGGTACGGACCCAAACTATCGGTCAAAAATGGATTTTGAACACGCTTTCGCGTTTGAAGATTATGAACTCGTCGAAAGTCCATATGAATATGAGTATTCCACCATTGACGGGACGAAACGTCATCGTGCCGTAACGGAAAAAAATGACGTTTTTTCCTTGTTTGACTTTTCTGCAAAATGGGATGTAGTTCCTACCATGCTGACGCAATCTCATGAACGAGTGGTTAAAAATTTCTATGGACAGACGACTGATTTTGTAAAAGAGTATGTCAAACCTTCAGTGACCATTATGGGAGAATCCAAAAAGTTGGGTACGGTAAAATACATTCACGGTGAGATGGGTAATGGTACCTGGACCTTTTACGGAGGGCATGATCCAGAAGACTATCAACATCGCGTTGGTGATCCGCATACGGATTTAAACTTACACCCGAATTCTGCAGGTTATCGCCTTATTCTGAATAATGTTCTTTTCCCTGCAGCGAAAAAGAAGAAACGTAAGACCTAAGCCATGTTCTATTTTTTTACCAAACCAAGTTATCGCTTAGGATTAATTGTACTTATTGGATTTGGTGTTTTTCTTTACTTTTCTGATGCTTTGGCAGAATTGGTAGTGTCTTGGTTTATGCAACATGATTTTACTTACGCCAAACCTGCACAGCTCAAACTCATTTATTTGGTATTGCTGGCTGTTATCGTCGGTCTGCTGGTCGCTGTTGAAAACAATGAAGGTGCATCAGATAAGTATAAGGGTTGGGCATTTACGAACGTGATAATGTGGGCAATGTTTGCTTATATTATCGGTTTTCTGATACACCTATGGACTGTGGTTGATGTTCTTACGTCAAATAAGAGTATGATGGCACTTGAAGGGAATTATTGGCTCTATTATATCGCTGATTATTGCTTGATCATCGGTTTTTCTTACGCAGGATTTCGTTACCTCAAACCTGTCATTCATCAAAACTGAATAATATATTGTTGAAAGTCGACACCCTTTTCAAGATCCATCTTCTGGGCAATTCGATAGCGTTTTTTATGCACACTTTCGTGGGAAATCTGGAGAAAGTTTGCGATGTCTTTGTACGATATGTTGATGCGTACGAGGGAACAAAATTCAAGGTCTTTTTGTGTGAGTTTAGGGTAATGTTTAGATAATCGCGGAATAAAATGGGGATTTAACTCTTTAAAACGCGATAAAAACGATTCCCAATTTTTATTCACAGTGATCAAATTTTTAAGGTCGCTTTTTACGCTCTCACTGTTATCATTTTCAGGAATATTACTGACTAGTGTATTGATATGTTCATTGACTTGAGCTACTTCGAGTGAATAACCGAGTAATTCTGTTTTTTGTTGCTCAATCAAACGCTCTTTAAGGCGCGTATTTTCTTCTTCAATGGCCAGTTTTTGAGCGAGTTCTCTCGATCGATTTTTTTCCAGCTTGATTAACTTACGGTGGTAGTGATTTCGTGTTCGCCAAATAACAATAATGAGGATTAATAAAACTCCGAGAAAGAGTACAACAAGAGTTAAGTTGGAGATATTAGCCTCTTTTTTGGCGATGGTGGAGTTCAAGGTTTTGTTCTCTGCTTCTTTTTCCTGAAGACGATAAGTTGTTTGAATATCATTGACCAGTTGTTCGTTGTTCGAATAATACGAAGAATCCTTCAAATGATGTGCTTTTTTTGAATAGGTATAAGCGCGATCGTGAGAAGCGCGTTGCGCATAATAATCGGCCACAACTTCCAGGTAGGAATAGTGGTATTCAATATTCGTTGTTGATAGATAAGGTGCTGTTTTTTCAATCAATTCATCAGCTTTTGTATAGTCCTTCTGAATCATCAACAATTCCAGATACTCACGGGCAATTTGCACAAGACGACTGACATTGGAGTCAAATGCATAGTTCATGGATTTTTCATAAGTCTTACGCGCTGCACTGTACTTTTCTTGAATTTTGAGAATTTCTGCTTTAACGGAAAATGCAATCGCTAGCAACGGAGGATTACCGTGTTTTTTTAACCCACTAAGTCCTTCGTTAATGATATCGATTGCACTTTTGTAATCGTTCAGGTAAATGTGACATTGCGCGATATTGATGAAAGTCAGGTAGTAATTGGACATTTGACTCGACTGTTGGAAATATTCCAGCGCCAGATCATATTGTTCGAGTGCGTAGTCAAATTTCTTTTGCTTGAGATAAGTATTGGCGAGTCGTTGTACGGCAGCCCCCAAATTTGCTCTGGATGCATTGTGTTTTTCCATGAGACGAATAGCTTCAACCTGAGCTTTTACCGCTTTTTCATGGTGCAACATGAGGTTGTAATTGGCCGATAAATCGCTTAATATTAATGCGTAACCTAATGAGTCTTGTTGCTCCAGGTAAAACGACTGTACTTTTTTTAGGAAGAAATTAGAGCTGTCATACAGATTCTTTTTGCGATAGATATTTCCGATGTTTCTCAGGTATCGTGGCGTTCTATATTGGTGACTTCCGTTCAAGCGTAACCCTTTCTTAAATGAAATTAATGCGCTGTCGTATTGACCAGTGTAATTGTAATAAATACCGAGCAAATTATAATTGAGTCCAGCCGTTGTGTCACTCATTTTACCTTCGTGCTTGAAGAGGGAATCCAGAGATTGTTTTGCTTTCTGACGATCAGCAGAAAGTGTTGAAAAAACATGATCTTGCTGCTGACGGAAACGCTGCTCCATTTTTTTTTCTTGTGAAAACCCTGTTAAAGAGAGACTAAAAAGAAAGTTTAAAACCCAGGTGTTCGCAGTTTGGTTTTTTGATTTTAGCATACGTAGAGGTATCAATTATAGTAGTGCGTAATTCTCAAAAGTACTGCTTTTTACTCTTAGTAGCAATAAAATCTTTCAAGTAAAAAGGTTCAAAATAGGCTATATCTTCAAATTGTTCTTGTTTAAAGGAGTTTGTAGCCAATTTCACTTGCCCTTTAGCCGAGCAGTGAATGTTATTATCAATAGTTATAGGGCGTGCACCCCACATATTGAGCATTTTTTCAGCACCGTCACCAATAACGATGAATGGGTCATGCGTTTCATAAGTTGATGCTTCAAGTTCATCCGCGCTGATCGCTTTTAATGTATGGCCCTGCGCGTCTTCTATTTTTGAAAACGCTTCCATTCTTCGCGCATCAATTAATCCACAAATCGTACTTTCTGGATATTTCTCGCGTCCCAATTCGATCAGCGCATCGAGTGAGGAAACGCTGATCAATGGAATATCAAGTGCAAAACAGAGTCCTTTCGCTGTGGACACTCCTATTCGCAAGCCCGTGTAAGAGCCTGGACCACGACTCACTGCGATTGCCGATAAGGTATTCATTTCACAGGTATTCCTTTGAAGTAATTCTTCAATAAAAAGGGTGAGCTTTTCTGCATGTATATAACGATCTGAATGCGCCTCTATAAAATCTATAAGCATCCCATTTTCAGAGAGAGCAACGGAACATACTTTGGTCGACGTTTCAATATGTAGTAAGCGAATCATAAAGCGAAAATAGGCAATTTCTCAACATTATTTCAGAACAATTACTACTTTTGGAGTACGAATTATTAAAAATAAAAACATGTCATACTTATTCACGTCCGAATCTGTTTCTGAAGGACACCCCGATAAAGTTGCTGATCAGATTTCAGATGCATTGATCGATCATTTTCTTGCATTTGATAAAGACTCGAAGGTGGCTTGCGAAACATTAGTGACTACAGGTCTAGTTACGTTGGCAGGTGAGGTGAAATCCAATATATATTTAGATGTTCAACAAATTGCCAGAGATGTGATCTCTCGGATTGGTTATACCAAAAGTGAATATCAGTTTGATGCTAATTCCTGTGGAATTATTTCAGCGATACATGAACAATCTCAAGATATACGCAGAGGAGTCGATCGCGGTACACCTGAGGAGCAGGGAGCAGGAGATCAGGGGATGATGTTTGGTTATGCTACCAATGAAACCGAAGACTATATGCCCTTAGCTTTAGATTTGTCGCATAGACTACTGATGGAACTTGCCGAACTTCGAAGAGAAAATGACGAGATGGATTATTTGCGTCCTGATGCCAAAGCTCAGGTGACGATCGAATACAGTGATGATAACAAACCCCAGCGCATTGATGCTATCGTTGTCTCTACACAGCATGATGACTTCGATGAAGATGAGGAAAAGATGCTAAAGAAAATCAAGGATGATATCAAAAACATCTTGATTCCTCGTGTGATTAAAAAGTTGAATAATCCGACGGTAGAAGCATTGTTCAATGATCAGATCAAATACCATATTAATCCCACTGGTAAATTTGTGATTGGTGGTCCTCATGGTGATGCTGGTTTAACGGGGCGTAAAATTATTGTAGACACCTATGGCGGAAAAGGTGGTCATGGTGGTGGCGCATTTTCTGGAAAAGACCCTTCAAAAGTTGACCGATCCGGAGCCTACGCTACGCGTCATATTGCTAAAAATATGGTAGCCGCTGGACTATGTGATGAAGTTTTAGTGCAGGTTTCTTATGCTATTGGTGTGGCTGAACCGATGGGACTTTACATTAATACATACGGAACTTCTAAGGTGGAATCTTCAGATGGAGAGATCGCCCAAAAAATGAGTGAATTGTTCGATTTGCGTCCAGCCGCAATTGAGAAGCGATTAAAACTTAGAAACCCCATTTACGGACCTTCTGCAGCTTATGGTCACATGGGTCGGAAACCATTCACAAAGACCGTTAGTTTTGAAAATGCCGGACAAAAAGCTTCAACGGAGGTGGAATTCTTTACTTGGGAAAAATTGGATTATACCGATAAAATTAAGTCTGCTTTTCAACTGTAATAGAAAGTGGTTAAAAAAAACAAAAAAGCATCCTTCTGCAAGGGTGCTTTTTTTAATCGTACAATAATTCAAATACACTGTGATATCCGTTGATGCTTTCAACATATTCAAGAAAAGATTCATAAAAGGGGTCATGACCAATGGTGGATGAATCTCCAAAAACGATCAATCGATCGCTAGCCCGAGTTAAAGCAACGTTCATCCGACGGTATTCTGATAAAAAACCGATGGAGCTGTCCTTATTGGAGCGAACTAAGCTTAATATTACTGTTTTCGCCTCTTGGCCTTGAATACCATCTATTGTACTTACATCAATATCTTCATTTAATAACGACTTGCATTTTTCTACCTGCGCTGCGTATGGAGAAATGAATAGGACATCAGCACATTTTTCGCTTTCAATTAATGTTATAATAGAACGCAATTCCTCGGTATTAAAGAAACTATTGGAAAGACTGCGCTCTTCTGTAAAACCTGCACCCGCAGTATCGAAAAACTGTAGATGTACTCCTTTGTCTTGTTTCGTCGAAAGAAGGTTGTTTTCATAAAAATAGCTTGAAGAAAATTGTGCTATACTTGGCGGCATGCGATACTGCAAATGAAGTTGAACGTATGGAACTCCTTGATGAATGGCATATTCAAGCAGGGAAGAGGCTACCCATTTTTTTGACATGGATTTTGATATTACGGTGGGAGGAAGTTGTTGATGATCTCCGCAAAGAATGGTGCGTTTTGCCTGATCCATTACTAGCATACCCATTGGAATGAGGCATTGTCCTGCTTCATCAATGAGAGCAACATCAAAAGTTTGATCTCGAATTAAATCGTGTTGCAGACCTACGGGTGTTCCTAAAATGACATCGGCTTTTTCTAGTGCACGCTCTAAATAATAATTCGTTAATCTTTTAATTTCGCGTTGTATGGAACGGGCCTCGTTGTTCCACTCTTTGCGGTTTTGACGATCTTGTGCAGTGAATTGGCGTTTATACTGGCTAGCTTTCTTTCTAAGCGCATTGGCTTCAATATGAAGCTTTTTGAGTCGCTTTAAGCGGTCTGGTTCTGATAAAATTCCTTCTGGTGTGTAAGGAGTGATCGTTTCATCTACTTTTGCCGTGTTGCCCAAACGAAAAACTTTCATGTTGGCGTTGATTAATTGCTGTGCCAAATGATCTACTGCAGTGTTGCTCGGTGCAGTGGCAATTACTCGTTTGTTTTGCTTTACGAAAGTTTGGATAATGGCTGTTAATGTGGTGGTTTTTCCCGTTCCCGGAGGACCGTGGATAGCGAACAGCGGTTGTTCAATTGTACTTCGCTGGAGGGCTGATGCCTGGATATTATTCAGTGAATTGTTTTGTGCTAAACCCTGATCTTCAAAAATTGTGGTCGTTTTTGTTTCGGAGGTTAAATGTTCAGTCGTTTGACCTGGGTTACTTATACCTTCCAGCAATGTAGCGATACTCTCTGCAGGGACTTTTGCTGTTTTATCCAGTATGTTGCGCATACATTTAAAACTCCTTCGGTCAGGCTGAAGTTGTACACCGATGTTTTTAGCTTCTATCCAATCTGGAAAATCAAACGCATGCAAATGAACGGTGAGCGAAGCATCGTCGTGAGTATAGACAATATGTGCTGCACACTGTTCATCTTGATCACTTTTTTTTAGGACGACACTCGCACCAGATTGAAAGGAATGTTGATCATATCCGTGAATTGACTTGATGGTGATCAAAGGTTTCCCTGCAGCTGAAAATGTTTTGCGTACAATGCGTATCGGGTAGAGAAGAACACCTGCCTCTCTAAGCTCTTTTAGAGGTATTTTGTCCTTATTGTCATATCTTTTTTGTTGCTCGTCCTCTTCGGCTCTGATGAACGCTTTAATTTGTTCTAAAGAGTCACTTGTTTGATTATCGTTCATGCCGCTCATTTTTCTCTTTAATGAATGGTTCAAAATTAAAAAATCATAGTTTGTTTTATCGATTGTTGTTCCTTGAAACGGAAAATTTACTATTTTTAGGAATGAGTATCACTTTGTAGATGCTACGGTTATGGGTGCTGCTGAATAATTATTGCTTTGTAAGCAGTTGCTTTTCATTAAAAAGATTGAGCGATGATGATTTTTCATTCAAAGATCGAATTGAAGATGAAATTAGCGCCAGGAAAGAAACAAAGCACTATTTTTAGGGTTTTATTTTAAAACAGAAGAACTTTCATTAAATGACAAATACATTTATTATAACACTTTGTGTATTATTACTGTTGGCGTATGTCTTTGATTTAACGGCTTCTAAGACAAAAATACCGTCCGTAATTTTACTGCTTTTTCTAGGATGGGGTATGAAGCAGCTAACAGAGGTCTTTTCGATTGAGGTTCCCGATATGCAAGGGTTGCTGCCTATCCTGGGGACTATTGGTCTGATCGTCATCGTACTCGAAGGATCTTTAGAATTGGAGCTCAATAAGTCTAAACTTGATTTAATCAAAAAATCAGTTATTGTGGCGATTGTCCCTATGATGGTACTCGGGTTTTTACTGGCAGGTGCTTTCTATTACTACATGGGGCACGATGGTGACCCGACGACCGTTCCCGATTTTCGGAAAAGTTTAATCGGTGCCATACCGCTCTGTGTGATTAGTAGTGCGATTGCTATTCCGAGTGCAGTTAACCTCGGACGAAAAAATAAAGAATTCGTGATTTACGAAAGCAGCTTGTCAGATATTCTGGGTGTGCTCTTTTTTGATTTTGTATTCCGAAATGTGACCATTGATTTCGAGTCGTTTTGGGTATTCCTCGTACAGTTGTTGATTATAGCAGCTGTTTCTTTTGTTGCTACGATAGGATTATCTTTTCTTTTAGGTCGGATTAATCACCAAATCAAATTTGTGCCGATTATTATTTTGACCATACTGATTTATGCGATCTCTAAAATTTATCATTTGCCCGCGTTGATATTTATATTGCTTTTCGGATTGTTTATCGGTAATTTGGACGAGTTGAAACGCTTCAGGATTGTCCAACGATTCAAACCTCAGAAGTTGGATAAAGAAGTGCATAAATTTCATGAAATTTTGATCGAGGGAACATTTCTGATTCGCGCATTGTTCTTTTTGCTCTTTGGGTTCCTTATTGAAACGAGTGAATTGCTCAATACAGAAACCTTCTTTTGGGCTATTGGTATTGTTGGTGCTATCTTTATCATCCGGTTCGTACAGCTTAAAATTGCGCGATTACCAGCTATGCCACTCATGTTTGTAGCTCCCAGAGGATTGATTACGATCTTGCTTTTCCTTTACATTAGTCAGGCTGACCGAATTGATATTGTTAATAAACCACTGGTAATTCAAGTGATATTGCTAACGGTTTTTATTATGATGTTAGGATTGATGTTTAATAAAAATAAGGAAGAAGTCTTTACAGGTAAGGAGGCGAGTGAACTGGGTTACAAACACCTGGCTCATTCCCAATTAAAAGGTGGGGAGCATGAAGATCATTCCAATGTTCGTCGTCACGAGGTAGAAGATGATTTAGGTGAGGTAAAGGGAAAGGATGAAGACCAGGATA
The DNA here is from genome assembly GCA_964346075.1 of uncultured Fluviicola sp. Lineage (GTDB taxonomy): Bacteria > Bacteroidota > Bacteroidia > Flavobacteriales_D > Crocinitomicaceae > Brumimicrobium. The sequence continues at coordinate 14,574 of CAYFTH010000022.1, forward strand.
ATTAATGTTTAACTGTAGGGATTAAATAGAAACTGGTTTACAAAAAAAATGCGCCTTTCAAGGAGCGCATTTTTTATTGAACTAATATGAATATGATTGAATCATTAAATCGTTCATCTAGTTCATGAACAAGTGAATGGATTTAGAAACCTCTTCTCTCAAGTTTTTGCGTTCAACGATATAATCGAGAAATCCGTGATTGAGTACGAACTCTGATCGCTGAAATCCTGGGGGCAAATCGCGTCCAATGGTTTCTCGAACAACACGAGGTCCGGCAAAAGCGATGAGTGCGTCAGGCTCAGAAATGTTGATATCGCCAAGCATGGCGAATGATGCCGTAACACCACCTGTGGTAGGATCTGTTAGAAATGAAATATACGGAAGTTCGTGCGCTGCCAATTGATTGAGTTTAGCACTTGTTTTGGCCATCTGCATTAATGATAATCCGGCTTCCATCATTCGAGCTCCACCAGATTTGGAGATGATCATAAATGGAGCCTTTAGTTTGATAGCTTTGTCAATCGCTTGAGCTATCTTCTCTCCCATAACTGAGCCTAAAGAACCACCGATGAATTTAAAATCCATCGCGGCGATGACCGTTTCCTGACCGTCTATTTTTCCATGAGCTGTGCGGATAGCATCCTGCAATCCAGTCTTTTTTTGCGTGCTCTTCACGCGATCTACGTATTTCTTGGTGTCTTCGAACTCGAGTGGATCACTGGCTGACATTTTTTTATTCAACTCTTTGTATTTTCCCTCATCAAAGAAAAGTTGAAAATATTCTTCTGAACCAATTCGGTCGTGATAACTACAACGTTCACAGACGAAATAATTTTTCATATGGTCCTCAGTGGTGACGACTGTCTGGCATTTAGGACATTTATGCCACAATCCTTCAGGCGTTTCTTTTTTATCTTTTGTAGAGGTCTGAATACCCTCTGTTTTTCTTTTAAACCAACCCATAATTATCTATTTAAATCACGTATCATTGATGGTACGCAATTGGTTTGATGTAACGAATTTACGAATTAAAGTGTATCGATGTTATTTAAATGCTCAAAGGATTTAGTCAATCTTTTAACGAATGACTGTTCTCCATCGCGCAACCATTTTCTGGGATCGTAAAACTTTTTGTTAGGTTCGTCAGGACCATCTGGATTACCGATCTGTGTATTGAGGTATTCTTTCTTTTCATCCATGTAATCCCGCACTCCCTCGTTAAATGCGTACTGTAAATCGGTATCTAAATTCATCTTGATAATACCATATCCAATAGCCTCACGAATATCTTCAACAGATGAACCCGATCCTCCATGAAATACGAAGTCTACAGGATTTTTATCAGTGTTGTAGTGCTCCTGGATGTAGGATTGCGAATTTTTTAAAATTTTAGGTGTGAGTTGAACATTACCCGGACGATAAACACCGTGAACGTTTCCAAAAGCTGCAGCGATAGTGAATTGATCGCTTACTTTTTTTAGTTCTTCATAAGCATATGCCACTTCTTCCGGTTGCGTATATAGTCGTGCGTTGTCAACATCTGTGTTGTCGACGCCATCTTCTTCTCCACCAGTGATACCGAGCTCAATCTCCAACGTCATACCCATTTTACTCATGCGTTCAAGGTATTTTTTACACGTCTGAATATTTTCCTCGAGCGGTTCTTCGGATAAGTCAATCATGTGAGAACTAAACAGTGGTTTACCCGTTTTTTCAAACTCTTTTTCGCTGGCATCGAGCAAGCCATCGATCCAGGGCAGTAATTTTTTTGCGCAATGATCGGTATGCAAAATAACTGTCGCGCCATAAATATCGGCGAGCTCATGAATGTGTCGTGCTCCAGTAATACATCCTGCAATAGAAGCTTGTTGTTTGTCGTTGGGAAGGGATTTACCAGCGTTGAAATAACCACCTCCATTTGAAAACTGAATAATAATCGGGGAGTTGACTTTTGCTGCGGTCTCCATCGAAGCGTTCATCGTGTTGGACCCAACCACGTTTACTGCAGGAAGGGCAAACCCTTTCTCTTTAGCATAATTGAAGATCTTTTGCACTTCTTTTCCAGTTGCAACTCCAGGCTTGATATCATGTGACATGTTCTTGCTTTTTTATCGTGAGCAAATGTAGTAATTATCTTTAAAAATGGCGATAAAGCACTCTAATGTATCAATAGTTTTGCCGAGGTTTAACCCAAAGGCCTAATCATTTTGTTCGTATTTTTCTTCAACAAATTTTTTGAAATCATTCGCGTACTTCAACGATTGCTTTGTAAAACTTTTTTTACCGAATATGGAAAACAACTTCATAAGACCAGAAAAACGAAAATAATTGGCAGTTGTATACAATGTTCTATTGTTATCAATAGATTCAAATTTATTGTCTACTTCGTTGTAAACACCTTTAACATGATAAGAGACGAGGTAAGAATCGGGTAAGTTGGAACGCAAAACTATTTCTTTCATTTTCATCTTGCGTTTACCTATTGTGAAATGTAGCATTGTTTCTGCTCCTTCTTTACCTGGAGTACCTTTTAATTGTTCAATACTTTCAAGACCTTTCATCCAGTCGTAGTAGTTTTCGGTATTTCTAAAAACATTGACGACTTTATTGAGTGGCTTATCAATTTCTACTTCTACGGTATACTTCATGAATCCTTTAAATTAACGTTTTACGTCAAATGCAATACTCAAAAACTCTTCTTAATTCCTATTGCATCAATATGTGAAGAACTAAGGTAATACGCATTTACAAAAAAAGGACTGCCCTTTTGAGAACAGTCCTTTGATAATGAGATTTCTTCGATTATAATCCGAGTAGAACTTCATACGGATCTGTCCCGCCAAAAATCATGCGCTCTGGATTTTCGAGCATTTCTTTTACTTTGACCAGAAAACTAACGCTCTCTTTACCATCAATGATACGATGATCGTAAGATAAGGCAATGTACATGATCGGACGAATTTCAACTTTGCCATCTATGGCAACCGGACGTTCGACGATATTGTGCATACCTAAAATAGCTGATTGCGGCGGATTGATAATTGGTGTCGATAACATCGATCCAAATACGCCACCATTCGTAATAGTAAATGTTCCACCAGTCATTTCATCCGGAGTGATTTTACCATCTCGTGCTTTAACGGCCAATCGTTTGACCTCTTTTTCAATTTCAGCTAAAGACATTTGTTCCGCATTTCGAATGACGGGAACCATCAGTCCTTTTGGTGATGAAACGGCGATACCAACATCAGCATAATTGTGCGTAATCATTTCTTTTCCGTCAATCTGTGCGTTTACAGAAGGGTATAAATTGAGCGCTTCCGTACACGCTTTTGTAAAGAATGACATGAAACCTAAACTCGTTTCATGGTGCTCAGCAAATTGTTTTTTATACTTCGCGCGGAGATCCATAATGGGTTTCATATCTACCTCGTTGAAGGTAGTCAGCATCGCCATTTCATTTTTAACAGATACCAGACGCTCTGCTACTTTTCTGCGTAGCATAGACATCTTTTTGGCCTCTTGGTCACGTGTACCTCCCCATCCAGCGGTTGTCTCCGTATCGAATCCTGCAGCCATGGCTTCTACGACATCTTGTTTCGTAATACGACCATCTTTTCCTGTTCCTTTTATTTTGTCACCAGAGATGTCGTTTTCTTTCATCTTTTTAGCAGCAGCAGGAGATGCTGTTCCAGATGCATACGTTTCTTTTGAAGGACCCGGATCAGGTTTAGAGGATGAAGATTTAGTTTTCTCCTTTGATTCCTCTTGTTGGTCTTTCTGTTTCTTATCACTTTCGTTGGATTCCGATTTTGCTGTATCGTCATCGCTACCGGTCGTAGATTTTTCTTCCGGAGCATCTTCTTTTTCTGGAGCCTCAGCAGACGTGTCGATCAAGCATACCACTTGTCCAACTTCTACAGTATCTCCTTCTTCCGCTTTCAGTGTTACGGTGCCCGATGCCTCAGCTGGCAGTTCGAGTGTTGCTTTATCGGAATCGACTTCTGCAATGGTTTGATCTTTATCGACGTAATCACCGTCTGATACGAGCCATTCTGCAATCTCCACTTCGGAAATTGACTCTCCCGGGCTCGGTACTTTCATTTCTATAACTGACATGTCTTTTTAATGTTATTACTATTTGGCAGCTTTTGCTGCGTATTCAAACAGATTATTATACAATTGATTTAATCTTCTGAGGTGAATTTCTTTGGCTCCTGCAGCCGGTGCAGCACTCGCTTGACGAGAAACACATTTCAAATCAAGATGTCTTAGATTCATCGCCATATATGTCCACGCTCCCATATTTTCAGGTTCTTCCTGAGCCCAAATGATGTTTTTAGCTTTTTTGTATTTACCCAAAACCTTGTTAATTTGATCAAGCGGGAGTGGGTATAATTGCTCGATTCGTACAAAAGCCATGTTTTTGACATCGCGACGTTCTGCTTCCGCTATGAAGTCATAGTAAGCTTTTCCAGAACACAAGACAACACTTGTGGCTGTTTTATGAAGGTCGTTGGGATCGTCAATGACTTCTTTGAAACTACCCTTTTCGAGATCCTCTAACTTCGATACGGCTTTCGGATAACGCAATAATAATTTCGGTGAAAAAACGATTAAAGGTTTACGGAAATTGCGTTTTAGTTGACGACGTAATAGGTGGAAGTGATTTGCTGGAGTTGTTGAATTTACCACCTGAATGTTCAGGTCGCCACAACTTTGCAGAAAACGTTCCATTCGCCCAGAAGAGTGCTCAGAACCCTGACCTTCATAACCGTGAGGTAACAGCACAACGAGTCCTGATTGAATATTCCATTTATCCTCTCCAACCGTTATAAATTGGTCGAACATGATTTGTGCGCCATTCATAAAATCACCAAATTGCGCCTCCCATATCGTTAATCCTTCAGGTCGAGCGAGTGAATATCCGTAATCAAATCCGAGTACGCCATATTCTGATAGAGACGAATTGTAAATGGACATGGGCGCCTGTCCTTCTTCGAGGTTATTCAGTGTGATAATTTCCTCTTCATCATCTTCTGTTTTTATAACAGCGTGACGGTGAGAAAAAGTACCGCGCTCAACATCCTGTCCAGAAACACGTACAGCGTGGCCTTCCACTAAAAGTGTTGCGTAAGCCAGCATTTCAGCCATTCCCCAGTCGAGTTTATTATCCTCAATCATGCTGGTGCGCTCCTTGAACAACTTTTTGACTTTTCTGAAAATTTTCTTGTCGTCGGGCAACTCAGCCAGTTTTTTACCCAATTCGATGAGTCGATCTTTAGGTACTCCGGTGACGTGACTCTGTTTAAAGTCGTCTTCCGTTGCGTAACCCATATCTTTCCATAAGTCACCCAGGAAGTTGGTTACATTTATCTTTTCTTGCTTTTTAGAAGCTTCAAATCGATCGTTGAGTTTATCATCCAAACGCTTTTTTAAAGCATCATCAAATTTCTTGTCAATGACACCCTCTTCAATCAGTTGATCGCGAAAAATTTCTCGCGGATTGGGGTGCTTAGAAAGTGCTTTATAGAGCTTAGGTTGCGTAAATTTCGGTTCATCACCCTCATTATGACCGTACTTTCTGTAGCACAAGAGATCAATGAATATGTCCATGTGGAACTCCTGACGGTACTCCAATGCAATAAGAAATGTTTGAGCAACTGCTTCTACATCATCACCGTTTACGTGAAAAACAGGACTCAGTGTTGTTTTACCGACGTCAGTACAATACGTGCTTGAGCGTCCATCCCGATAATTAGTGGTAAATCCAACCTGATTATTTACAACAATGTGGATTGTTCCTCCAGTGCGGTAACCGTCCAGCTGCGCCATTTGAATTACTTCGTATGCGACTCCCTGACCTGCAATTGCAGCGTCTCCATGAACGAGAATGGGAACAATTTTATCCTCTGATTTTAAATAATCATCAATCTTGGCTCGTACGATACCTTCCACAACGGGATCTACCGCTTCGAGGTGAGAAGGATTCGGAGCTAAAGTGAGCTGCAAGTCTTTTCCACTCACGTTGATATTGCGCGTTTGCCCCAAGTGATATTTTACATCGCCATCGAAAGAATCATCGTCATCAAACTCTTTTCCTTCAAACTCTCCAAATAGTTCTTCGATATCTTTGTCAAAAATATTGACGAGGGTATTGAGACGTCCGCGGTGAGCCATTCCCATCACAAACTCCTCCACGCCGAGTTGGGCTCCTTTGCGAACGAGTCGCTCAAGTCCCGCTATCAGGGCTTCACCACCTTCAATTGAAAAGCGTTTTTGCCCGACATACTTGCGTTGGAGAAATTGCTCAAAGAGCGTGGCTTCGCTCAATTTCTCAAAAATTTTCTTTTTATCTTCATTACTGAATTTTGGCCGGTTGTCCAGCTCCAGCTTATCCATGAACCACTTTTTGCGTTCAGGTTTGCGGATGTAGTGGAATTCAAGTCCAATACTTTCGCAATAAGCTGCCTCGAGGTGAGTGATAATATCTTTAAGTTTTGCAGTGCCCAGTCCAATCTCTGAACCTGCTTGAAACTCTTTTTCGAGGTCTGATTTCTCCAGTCCGAAATTCACAATATCGAGCGTAGGTCGATATTTTCTTCGCTCACGCACAGGATTGGTGCGCGTAAAGAGGTGGCCTCGAGATCGGTAACCTTCAATCAGATTAATAACCTTAAATTCCTTTTGGAAATTTTCGGGGACTTCACCTCCTTCTTCATAATTCGTTTGCGAAAATTCAAAACCTTCGAAAAACTTTCTCCACCCTTCGTCGACACTATTGGGATCTTCTTTGTACGAAGCGTACAATTTGTCAATTGCATTGACATCGGCATTGCCTATATATGATATATTATCCATGTTGTTTTTAACATTTATGGAAACACAAAGCTACAATTTTCTTAGAGTTATTACATGTGAATGGGGTGTTTTGTTTATCTAATTTGAAGATGATACAGAATTATGCAGGTGAAGATTATTTATTATATTTTTGAATATTGGTTAATTTCTTCATCAGAATCTTTGTTAAGCCCCATTAACCAGGTTTATATAAAATTAGAGTTCCTGGGATTAATCGGAGATACGTGAATCACGCGTCTTAGGCGTTTTAAGACATTCTAAGGTAGATGTAGAGAAAAATGAGATGATCAAACAAAAAAGCGGTGCTAACATTGAAATGTCACTTTCATCTTTAGCACTGCTTCAGTATGTACTATATCTCGCTTATCTACTCTTTTATTATTCGATATATTGCTGAGTCGATTTCTACAATATAAACACCTGTCTCTTTTTTAGATAAGTCAATTTTATTGTTCTGATCATTTAGAATACCTCTGGCAATCCTTTTTCCTGTCACGTCAATTACCTCGTAAGTTGAGTTTTCAGAATAATTTTCAACAGTAAATAAACCACGTGAGGGGTTAGGATAAATTCGAAGGTTACTTTCCTTGACATCAGTAGTGAGGTTTAAGACTTCGAACTGATAACAGTCTGACGTATCAGAACAACCATTGCTCGTTATTTCAACAGCGTAAGTTCCGCTTTCTGCAGGGGTGTAGCTCTGGTCTGTGGCGCCTGTTATGATACTATTAGTTGAACAGTCTATCCACTGGTAACTGGAATTGTTTTGGTCAGCACTTAACGCGGTACTGTTAAGCGTTACTCCTGTATTAACTGTGTTTATTGTCAAAACAAGGTTTACCGTGGAATCACAGCCATCCACACTTGATAGCGTAGAACTGTAAGTGCCACTCGTATTATAGGTCGTATTATTCAATGGCCAGGTGTAACTATTGCAAGCTTCTTTAGTTTCTGTTCCATTAAGATTGCTGTTTACCGTAAGTGTTGTAACGATTAATGAATCACAGCCTGAGGTAGTTATTAACGTGTCCGTATAAACTCCGGCTTGTGTCTGATAGTCATTTTGAAGAAAAATACTGTCATTAGGACAGATTTCGGCTGAAACAGAAGTGGAAGGGATAGTATTTACTACGAGTGATTTAGAATATATACTGTCACATCCTTCAGTCGTCGTGTGATTATCATAATATACTCCCGCTGTTTTTCGGTATTGACCGTAAATCAATAAACTATCTCCATCACAGATTTCGGAAGTTCCCTCATTGATGTTATAACTTGGATTCGATGTGATATTTAAACTTTGTACAAGGGAGTTTCCGCAGGAATTCACTGCATAAACTTCAATTGGTCCACCACTTTGATCAGGTGTTATTGTAATTGAATTACTGGTTGAAGAACCCGACCAGCCAGATGGAATGGTCCAGTCGTAAGAAGTTGCGCCGGAAACTGGATCAACGCTATACGTGACAGCGTTATCAGAACAAACCGTTGCCAAACCATTTATCGGATTTGGCTGAGCTGTTGGTACACAACTTCCAGTACTAAAAGTTCGCTGTCTCCAGGCTGAGGTATCGACATTATTGATAGCCCTTACTCTCCAAAAATAGATCTGATTGGTAAAAAGAGCTCCAGTAAATTCATAAGTATCATTATTACTGTTACTTGAATTGATATAAGTTTTGTTCACCTCAGTGAATTCTGTGGAGTTGAAAGCGTTAACAGTATCGATCTGATACTGATAAAGTACTATCCCATCATGAGCGTTCCAGTTGGTATTGATGCCGCTGGTATTAATGTTGGTGACTTGGTTATTTGGATAGGTTAAGTTGACATAGTCCCGTGTATCGAAATTCCTAACCACAGACCACTCTGATGTATCCACAGCATTTCTGGCTCTTACTCTCCAGTGATAGGTTTTTCCAAAAAAGAGATCTTCAACGGAGTGCTTTGTATCAGAATTAGAATTGCTCGAATTTATATAAGTATTGGACACGTTTAAGATCACTGGGGAATTAAAGTTTGCCGAAGTATCGAGTTCCAGATCATAATACTCCACACCGTCGTGAGCATCCCAGTTCACCGCTGTTCCGGTCCACGTTGTTGCTCCTGATAGAGGACCGTCGAGTGTGACGTCTTCCCTGGTCGTAAAATTCCTAACAACAGACCACTCTGATGTATCCACTGCATTTCTGGCTCTCACTCTCCAGTGATAGGTTTTTCCAAAAAAGAGATCTTCAACGGAGTGCTTTGTATCAGAATTAGAATTGCTCGAATTTATATAAGTATTGGACACGTTTAAGATCACTGGGGAATTAAAGTTTGCCGAAGTATCGAGTTCCAGATCGTAAAACTCCACGCCGTCGTGAGCATTCCAGTCAACCGATGTTCCTGTCCACGTTGTTGCTCCTGAGAGAGGAGCCTCGAGTGTGACGTCTTCCCTGGTCGTGAAATTCCTAACAACAGACCACTCTGATGTATCCACTGCATTTCTGGCTCTCACTCTCCAGTGATAGGTTTTTCCAAAAAAGAGATCTTCAACGGAGTGCTTTGTATCAGAATTAGAATTGCTCGAATTTATATAAGTATTGGACACGTTTAAGATCACTGGGGAATTAAAGTTTGCCGAAGTATCGAGTTCCAGATCGTAAAACTCCACGCCGTCGTGAGCATTCCAGTCAACCGATGTTCCTGTCCATGTTGTTGCGCCTGACGAAGGAGCATCTAAATTGACATAGTCTCTCGTGTCAAAAGAACGTTGTACCCAGGCGGATGTGTCACCCGCAACATACGCTCTTACGCGCCAATAATAGGTCGAACCAAAATACAGATCTTCAACGTAAAGTTTTGTGTCTGAATTGTTGTCTGAGCTATTGATATAAGCTTTGACATGACTGGCTAATACAGGTGAATTGAAATTCTGACTTGTATCAATTTGTATTTCATAATTTTCTGAATTGGTCACGGCATCCCAATTGAGATTTTCACCTGTCCATACTGTAGCTCCATTATTAGGGGAAACCAACGCTGGTGAGCTCCACTGAGCAAAATTCCAGCTAACTAAGCCTGTGATAAAAATTAAAGTTAAGTATAAACGTGACTTCATAAAAAATTAGATTACTTGTTCAATTTACTCGTATAGTATAGGTCACAAAAGTACTTATAATTGATCAACAACTTAAAAAAAATGTGGGGTACATTTGAGAGTACAAAAGATAAAACAACCTGAATCGTAACACTTTATTATGCACATTGTTTGATAGTGTGATAAATATTAAAGGAAAACCCATGAATATGGAAGCGTAGAATTTGGGAGGCATTATTTTACAACGAGCCTAATTTGTATTTTTCTCTATACAAGACCTTCTGGGCAGCTCTTCTAAGCAGTGCCTCAGACAATGATCGATGCGGTTGTTCTGCTTCCTCAAACAGCTGGTTGATTTGTGATTCAGGTAAATCTGCAATGTATAGCAGTTGAGACATTAAATGTGGTGCGTCGTTCATTACTAACTCCACCTCTTTAGCTAAATATTCGAGAAACTCATGCGGGTTTTCGAGAATTTCATCCGGAAGCGCCAGCTCAATACCCACTCGAAAAAAGTCCTTTTGAAGCTGATAAAACGTGGAACGAGCAAATGCATTTTCTTGAAGGCGTTGAATTATTTCGTTATTTAGCAAATCTTGTAAGTTTCTATACGTTCGTAAAGATTCTAAGTTAATAAATTTAATTTCGCAGTATAAATATATGGGAATGAAAATTTTCAAATTTGGTGGTGCATCAGTGAAAGATGCCGCAGCGGTAAAAAATGTAGCAGGTATCCTGGATCGTTTTAAGGATGAGGATCTTTTTGTTGTTGTTTCGGCGATGGGAAAAACGACCAATGCCATGGAGAACATTGTGAGTGCTTTGTACGACGGTGAAAAAGGGGTTTTTCGCGACTTGGTGGAAGAGCGAAGAGCATTTCATATCGGAATTATGAAAGAACTCTTTGAAGATCAAAACCATTCTGTTTACACGGATGTTCACGGGCTTTTTGATGAATTACTTCAAAAGGAGGGGGATCAGTTAGCGCCTAATTATGATTTTCAGTATGATCAAATCGTTGCTTACGGAGAGGTGATTTCGACTAAAATTATCGCAGCATTTTTGCAGCTTACACGAAAAGATGTGATCTGGGGCGATTCGAGAACCTTTATAAGAACGAATCATAATTATCGAGCTGCAGAGGTCGACTGGGAGAAGACAACGCAATTAATTGATGCGTTTCGTGCTTCCAATACGGATAAAAATGTGTGCATCACGCAAGGTTTTATCGGACATACCGAAGAGAATTTCACAACTACACTCGGTAGAGAAGGCTCTGATTTTACTGCTGGAATTATTGCTTACTGTACGAATGCGCATAGTGTTACTATTTGGAAGGATGTTCCCGGTATGCTGAATGCTGACCCAAAATGGTTCGATAATACGGTGAAATTGGACCGCATTTCTTTTAAAGAGGCGATCGAACTCGCGTATTATGGAGCTTCTGTTATTCACCCCAAAACAATAAAACCGCTTCAGAACAAAAGGATACCTCTTTTTGTCAAATCGTTCGTAGATCCGTCTGCTCCCGGAACTATTATTCAGGAATCTACGGAAAATGACCACTTGATTCCTTCTTTCATTTTTAAAGTGAACCAGGTGTTATTGTCCATTACCCCTAAAGATTTCTCTTTTATTGTCGAGGAAAATTTGAGTGATATTTTTGGTAAGTTGGCATTGGCTGGTGGACATATCAACATTATGCAAAATTCAGCTGTGAGTTTTACAGTGTGCCTTGATATCGGAGATCTGCGGCTCAATAAATTGGTTGATTTACTTAGTGATGATTACGTCGTCCAATATAATCGAGGGTTAGAGCTTGTAACCATCCGTCATTTTGATCAAGCGACTATTGATCGTGTGACAAACCATAAAGAAATATTGATGGAGCAGAAGACACGTCAAACGGCTAGAATTGTGATGAAATCTTTGTAAAATGGAAAAATCAGGAATTGGATTCTTAAATATTCCAATAGAGATTAAATCCAGACAAACGGTTATTAAAGACTTTTATAAACACCTAAAATATTGGAGTAAATTAATGGGTGATTCAAAGGCTTATGTTGCCTATGCTGGAAAAGATAGAGAAGAGCATTCAGACAATATAATCATAGAAAATTGGAGAAAGATAAACATTACCGAGCTTTAGAAATCGAAAAATCGTGAATTGAATTCCGTATTTTTCTCTTGGACTACTGTTATATTAATGGATAAAGATTTAATGATGGGATGCCCAAAGAGGGATGGTTATTGTTTCAGCGGTTGCATCGGCGAGGGATTTATCCTTCGCTAATGGAAGCGTAATCTATATGATAGTGGCTTCAGCCACTTGAAGATTAATAAATCATTTAATAAAACGCTAGCAGTTGATCTGGATAGGAAGTTGAAAAATAACATCTATTGCTTGCGGGGTTCATCCCGAAAGCAATAGAATGTTCAATCGAAATGCTTTTAAACAATTGAAATTAATTTCGAATAACTTTGAAGATTTGTTCTTTAGAATGGAAGTAATACACTCCTTTTTTCAAATGACTTAAATCCAATTCTGTCTTTTCTGCTTTAATTCTGATGTTCATAACCATGCGACCACGAGCATCATAAACCTTTATAACTTGATCATTGAGACCAAGAATAGTTATTTGACCATTCGTAGGGTTTGGATAAATGCGCAGTTTGGAAATCTTAGATGAGACCGCAATACCAACGGTTGTGATGGCGACACATTCACTGGTGTCAACACAGTCGCCTTCAGTAACAATTACGGCGTATTCTCCATTTGTAGTAGCTGTAAATGTTGAATCAGTTGCTCCTGAAATCGTATCACCTTTAATGCAGTTATACCACTGGTAAGTAACTCCAGAGTTATTATTTTCAGCAGTAATGGTGATTTCGTTAATACTGGTGTTGGTATTCACACCTGTTATAAAAACGTTTTGAGTTTGAGTACTCGTATTACCAGTCGCATCTGTAAACGTCCAAGTGATTACTGTGCTATCTGTTATAGGTAACGTTTCATTATGCGTTGCGGTGATCGAGCCATCACAATTGTCTGTCGCCGTAGGAGCGTCTAAACTTGTGATTTCACAGATGTCTTGAAGATCGTTGAGGCTAGAGGAATCTGCCACGGGATCAGTTACATCATCGATGATGACTTCTTGTGTTTGAGAGGAAGTGTTTCCATCAATATCCGTATATGTCCAAGTTACTGTAGTAGTTGTGGAAATGGGCAGTGAAGCATTGTGCGTACCCGTCAGTATACCGTCACAGTTATCTGTTGCCGTTGGTGCTGTTAGTGCAGTAATTTCGCACTCATCTGTTAAGTCTGGTAACGTTGTGATATCTGCAACAGGAGCAGTAACATCGTCAATAATAACTTCCTGTGTTTGAGAAGTAGTGTTACCGGCAACATCCGTGTAAGTCCAAGTGACTGTAGTGGTTGTGGAAATGGGCAGTGAAGCATTGTGCGTACCCGTCAGTATACCGTCACAGTTATCTGTTGCCGTTGGTGCTGTTAGTGCAGTAATTTCGCACTCATCTGTTAAGTCTGGTAACGTTGTGATATCTGCAACAGGAGCAGTAACATCGTCAATAATGACATCTTGTGTTTGAGAGGAACTGTTTCCATCAATATCCGTATACGTCCAAGTTACTGTAGTAGTTGTGGAAATGGGTAGTGAAGCATTGTGCGTACCCGTCAGTATACCATCACAGTTATCCGTTGCAGTCGGCGCTGTCAATGAAGTTACTTCACACTCATCAGTAATGTTTGGTAAATTGGCAACGTCTGCGATTGGTGCACTCACGTCATCGATAATGACATTTTGTGACTGAGTAGCATTGTTCCCTTGAGCATCGGTATAGGTCCATGTTACAGTAGTGTTCGATGTAATAGGTAGCGACGCGTTGTGCGTTCCATTAATCGTCCCGTCACAATTGTCATTTGCTGTGGGTGCTGAAAGTGAAGTTACTTCGCATTCTTCAGTGATATCGGGCAAACTTGCAATTGATGGGACGGGAGCTTGATTATCCTCGGCAGTAATAGTTATTTGATCTGTACTCGAACACCCGTTTCCGTCAGTACCAGTCACTTCATAAGTCGTTGTTGTGGGAATATTGAAACCAATACCATCTGTTACACCGTTATCCCAGGAGTAATTAGTTGCTGTACCAGAACCATAGAGAGTTATTGATTCATTCGGGCAGACGGATGTAGATGGATTAACGTTTGCGTTTACCGTAGGGTTTGCATTCACATTAACTGTTACGGTATTAGACGTTAGGTTTCCAGATATACCACAAGCATCCTGAGTAGTAACGTAATAATTACCGGCAGTACCCACATTTATTGTAGGAGTAGTTGCTCCGGTATTCCATTCAATATTACTTGTGACATCAGATTCTAATTGAACCTGATCTCCTGCACATATATTCGTTGAACCATTAGCGGTTACCGTCGGGGTTGTTCCCGATCCACAATTTCTTCCTAAATCGTCCATATAAGCTCCACCAAAGCTTCTTAATGCAAAACCGCCTGGAACAAGGTTTGGAAGGGTTGCACTAAAATTGGTTAAGAGTGTAGTGCCGTCTGAATCGTAAAGGTTTGCGGTTACATTGGTGGCCGAATTCCAAATAAGCTCTGCGCGATACCATTGCGAACCTTGATAGGTAAAAGGAATTTGTGCAATGTCCGTGTATCCGTATCCATTATTTTCCTGCAAAATTAGTTCACTTGTATTGTTAGCTACTACGAGTGAATGACATCCTGCAGCGCTAGCTCCAAATCCCCAATAGGTTCTACCTGTCCCGGCAGCGTCAAAATATACCCACATGGAAATGTCATCTCCTGTGTTCCCGTAGGTGACATCCGTCCTGTAATGCCAATCTGGATTTTCTATACTATAGGTTCCGTTATGCACTGGGGTTGTCACTTTATTACCTCCTGCTGTTTCAACTTGCCATGGTGCCCACGGCCATGCAACACCTGTTTCAAAATCTTCTACGATCTGTGAAAAACCTCCAAATGGACAGCTTAAGATCAAAGTAAAAAAGAATATTTTTATAGTTGTATATCTATTTTTTCTCATAATAGTAAATGTTAAAAATGATTATAAAATCCGTACCTTGATATCTAAAATCTCTGGTGCACTTTCATTATTAAATAAAGACTTTTGATCAATCAATAGTTCAGGATGATCGCAATCACCTTTCGCTACGTCTTCATTTGAAAATTTGATCGTTCGGATTTTTGTGCGCTGAACTTGATTCGCAGAACTTACAATAAATTGTAATTGTAATTCATTATCTAAGGATTCAGTCATTTTCTCTAGACTTAATGCAGTCTTTAATTGTTCGCTGCATTCTATAGTTTGAAATGTTACGGTTATTTCATGCTGTTCTAATTGCTGGGTATTGAGTTGAAAGCTCGAGCAAAATAAAAGTAGGGCGACCCCACCAAGTAGTGTAGATTTTAACATAAGATTCATGTTTTTTGTGCAAATAATTCGGTCTTAACTTATTACAAAGCTAATTCATTTACTATAGGATCAACTTGTTGTGTTGAAAAATAACAAAATAACTGTTTTTTGTTAAATACAAACAGGTGATTTGAATTTTAAGATCGTTTCGATTTGACCAGTTTAGCGGAGTGATTTTTAAGCTTTGTTGTACATATATTGAATGCTTCTGTAGAAGTATATTAATCCTAGCCGAAATGCTTCAAAACTTTATCCGCCAGCACATCACTTAATTTAAAGTAGCTTTCTTCTGTCCAGCCTCCAACATGCGGAGAGAAGATTACATTTTCCATTTCTAGTAATGCTTTGAACTCCGGATTTTTATCTGCTGCAAGTGTTTTTTCAAAGGATGCTTTTTCGTATTCGAGTACGTCCAGACAAGCACCAAGGATGCTCTTTTCTTGCAGTCCTTTGAGCAAATCTTTCGTTCGAATGATTTTTCCTCGTGCAAGATTAATCACGTAGATCGGTTTTTGGAATTTTTGGAAGAATGCCTCATCAGCCATAAACATCGTTTCTTCATTTTGAGGAATATGAAAAGAAAGGATATCGGCTTTATTATAGATTTCTTCCATCGATGTGGCGTTGGCGAACTGATCGCCATAATTTGATTTGTATTTATCATAAGCATGGACATCTACATCAAATCCGTACAATTTTTTGGCAAATGCTCGCCCGTTATTTCCGTAGCCAATGATTCCAACCGTTTTACCATTTAGCTCGATTCCGCGATTCTCTTCTCTTTTCCAGATGCCTTTTCGAACTTCTGAATTTCCTTGGCATAAATTATTGAAGAGGGAAAGCAACATTCCTAGAGCATGTTCACCGACTGCATTACGATTTCCTTCAGGGGCATTAAAGCAAGTCACGCCATTTTTATCAGCAGTTTCCAGGTCAATGTTTTCTAGTCCAGCTCCGCTGCGCGCAATGAATTTTAGATGAGACGCTACGTTTAGTAATTCAGCATCAATGGGAAATCTTGAACGAACAACGATTCCCTGGAAACGATGCATTTCGGCCAGGCATTTTTCCCGCTTCCATTGGGTGCCATCAATGCAGATGAATCCTTTTTTGGTGAGTCGCTCTTCTAAAATAGAGTGTACCGTATCGATGAATAGTACGCGCATGCTGAAGCCTTTTTCGTGTTGGCCCCAAAGATAAAGAGAATTCTAAGATGGTACGACAGTGAAGGTATCTTCAATTGTTTTTTTTGAATAAACTGCTATACATCGGTTTTTTAAATGCTATCACTTGTTGTATATTTGATTAAAAATAATCAGTTTAACATGCGAATCTTGCTAATTATTCTTCTGCTTCTGTTTGGATTCAGCTGTAATCGTGAGTTCAAAGGAGAAGGAAAGACACGTAGGGATACTTTTACGTTTGGGGGAGAAAAACGAAAGTTTAGGATTTATTTTCCTGAAAATTACGATGAAAATGAATTACACCCTGTGGTTATAGCATTACATGGAAGACTGGGACGTGGTAAACAAATGGAAAAGTCGAGTTTATTCAATCCTGTTGCGGATGATAATAACGTAATAATGGTTTACCCGGATGGCTATAAGAAATCCTGGAACGATGGAAGGGGAGAGGGACCTGCTGCCGACGACAATATTGATGATGTTGGATTCATAAACGCACTGATAAATTTGATTATTGGGGATTATTCCGTTGACGATTCAAGAATTTATGTTTGTGGAATGTCAAATGGAGGATTTATGTCTATGCGTTTGGCGCATGAGCTGGAAGATCGCATTGCCGCTTTTGGTTCAGTAACGGGATCACTTGGGGCTAATTATAACGGAACGCTTGATCATGCTGTTCCTGTAATGCTTATCGCGGGCACCAAAGACCCTCTTGTACCTTATGATGGCGGTGAAGTTGCAGATAGCGGTACGGAGAGCAGAGGTTTTGAAGATTTACTGGAGTATTATGCTGCTAACAATGATTGCGATAGTTTGAATGTGAGTAGCTTACCTCAAGTGAACGACGATGGCGTAAATACAGAAAAGTGGGTGTATTCAAATTGTAACAATAATGCTGAGTGTATTTTATTTAAAAATATTGGAGCAGGGCACACATGGCCTGGTGGAAAATCTATTTTATGGGAAAATACTGTAGGCAAGGAATCCTCCGAAATCAATGCCAGCCGTGAACTCATGAATTTTTTCTTGCAGTATCAGTTATGACTAATTTTTTCATCGTATAGTTATGGCTGTTCTTTATGATTGACGTTTCAATTTTATGTTCGATTGAAGCGGTTAGTAAGAGCTGTCAGTGCTAGAATTATTCAGTAACATGTCGTATAATGAGTTTTCATTATTCAAACCTTGCAGGATGGGGAACAAAGTTTTGTTCATGAGTGCAATCGGGATCATCTTCTTTTAACAAATCAGCTGAAAGTAATAGTTCCTTTTCTTGTACCTTAAAATCATGAATAAGATAAGTGCAATACTTTGAACTTTCAATAACCACCGTATAAGAGCCATAATTAATATCTACTTTCTTCTGATTGCAATAAGTAGTAGCTTTGTAAAGTTTAGAAAAATCAGCTGACATGAAATAAATCATAATACCCTGATCGGCCACAATTGTTGTTTGCGAGTGATCACAGATAAATTCAAAACGAACGGTTGCTACCTCTTTCATTTCTGCGTTTTGAGTATTACCATAATAAGTAAAGGTTAAGAGCAAAAGACTCAAGATTGTTGCTTTCGTATGCCGCTTTTTTAAAATCATTGCTTTAAATATAACGAATGTATCGTTTCGATGTTTGGAAAATGATCGATTATTAACGAATTACTGAAACATGGCCCGTGTAGAGTTGTTCGTCGCCATTAAGATCAATGATTTTGACTTGCCAAATGTATACACCATCGCGCACTGTTTCGCCCGTATAGCTTCCGTCCCAATATTCAGTCGGGTCTTGCGCATTGAAGATCTCTTCCCCCCAACGGTTAAATATCCGCATTTCAGCATGTTTGGAACCAGTAACCTCCCATTTAAATACATCATTTTTACCATCGTTGTTAGGAGTAAAGCTATTGGGAACATATAAGTTGAGTTGATCTTTGACCCGCACCGCGCGACGCGTTGTGTCAAGACAACCATATTCGTTTGAGATAAACTGAGTGATAAAGAATTCTCCCGGTCCATTAAAAGTGTGATTGAAGTTGGGTGCGTTATAGTAATTGCCATCGCTCAATTCATATTCCCAACTGTTCGCTCCGTTAGATTCATCTGTGACTTCAATGACAGGGTCTGTAATCGAAACAATAGAAGGACTGGCGTCGAAACCAGCTTGTGGTTTCGGAAATACTTCGATTGTAATAGAACTATCGTTGATAAATTGGCAGTCGGTATCTGTTGAGATAGTTAGCGAAACGTTGTAAGTACCCGTCGAATCAAATAAATGAGTAGGTGTTTGTTGGAAAGATGTAGAACCATCATCAAAATTCCAGGAATAATTTGTGATATTCGCGCCATTCAAAGAACTTTGGTTATCAAACAGCACCTCCACAGGAGCACAACCGACGCTGTTTTCAATGGCAATCTGAAAATCTATGATAGGGAGTAATTCAGCTATCTTTTGAATGGTATCATTACATCCTTGGTCAGATGTAACGATGAGTTGAACATCGTGTTGCGCTGTATAATTTGAGAAGGTGTAATTTGGGTTTTGATCATTACTTGTATTGCCATTTTCGAACTGCCATTCCCAATTCGCGATATTCCCGCTGTTTAAGGTGGACAAATCAGAAAAGCTGGTAGCTTCACCATAACACACATTGTTTGAAGCAAAATTTGCCACTGGTGTAGGGTGTACCTCAACTGTATTTACTATGGTATCGGGGCACCCGGCCAGATTTTGTACAATGAGACGGACGTTGTAGCTTCCGGGGGAGTTAAAGGTATGTGTGGGGTTCTGGTTGCTCGATGTCGTGCCGTCATCAAAATCCCAAAACCAATCAGTCGTATTTCCTGTTGAGGTATTCGTAAATA
>CAYFTH010000023.1:0-33683 GCA_964346075.1 uncultured Fluviicola sp.
GGGTGAACTCCCGCGCGACTACGCCCGCCGCCTCGCGCTGACCAAGGCGCGCGCGCCCACTAATGGAAGAAATTATAGATTCTATCCAATATGCGCGAAGATTACAATCTGCTATATTGCCCTCTGTGACTGATCAAGTAAAGGGTTTATTCGATGATGTGTTTGTTTATTACGTACCTAAGGACATCGTCGCGGGTGATTTTTATTGGTGTGAACAAGTAGACAATGTTCATTACATTGCGGCTGCCGATTGCACAGGTCATGGTGTTCCAGGTGCGATGGTGAGCGTGATGTGCAGTAGTGCGTTGACCAAAGCGTTGATGGAGGAAAAAATCCGGGAACCGGGTCGGATTCTCGATCGTGTTAGAGCAATAATCATTAAACGATTTGAAAAGAATGGCGAAAATGTAAGTGATGGAATGGATATTTCGTTGGCTGCAGTGCATTATGGAGTAGAGGGGAAACACCCTGAAAAAGTGAGTTGGGCAGGCGCAAATAATCCGCTTTGGATCTTTAGAACAGGTACTGAAGTAGATGTTCCGAATATTGATAGGGTCAAAGCTAATACAGAAAAGAACATTACGCTCATTCAGCTAACACCTGATAAACAGCCCGTAGGAAAATCCTTTCATGCCGTTCCTTTCAATACGATTACTATTGAATTGCAAAAACGGGATCAACTTTACCTGTTTTCTGATGGGTATGTCGATCAATTTGGAGGAACCACTAAGGCTCAACAGAAGAAGGGCGGTAAAAAGTTAAAGTCGAAAGGCTTCAAAGCGATATTACAAAGTGTTCAACATATGCCAATGGAAGAGCAATCTTTCGTGTTAGAACAAAACTTTTTGGATTGGAAAGGTGATCTGGAACAAATAGATGATGTTTGTGTGATTGGGCTGAGGGTATGAATGATAAGCGATGGAAACCAAACCAAGTAATTAAAAGCTCGATATTCAACTACTTTAAGTATTCACAACATAGATTTAACTTGCTTAAGGGGATTCCTGATGAAGAATAAGCGTATGTTTGTACTGGCAATGAGAAAAGACGTTATGAAAAGTAGTATTGTAATTTTAGTTCTTTTCGCGCTATCTGGAAATTTATGGGGGCAGGTGCCTGGGTGTTTCCAGGTGCAGAGCATTTTGGTAGATGCTTGTGGAAGTCCTGAAGGGGAGAATGAAATGGTTCGTTTTCAAGTGGGCGCCAGTAGCCTCAACGTAAATAATCTGGTAACAAATTGGCCCAATAACCCATTCCAGGGTTTCTGCCAGAATGGTACCACCCAGAATATCGTGAATGACATGAATGCCACGATTGAATCCTGCGGGTACTTTTTGGAACCAACAGCGGGTATTCTTCCTGCCAATGCGAAAGTGTTGCTAATGACAAGTACGAATTTTGATGCCAATTCTCATTCCTATAGTGGTTTGGAGGATACGGTGCATGTTGTTTTTCAGTGTTCAGGGAACACGCAAGGTCATTTTGCCAACTGGACGAATGGATGTGATCCTAATTCAGGAGATCGCACAATGACTTTAGATTTTGGAAACGGTTGCACGCAAACGGTCACCTACAATAAATGTGATTTATTGAATCAGTCGGGTGGTATTGGTGGTAATTCATCGGATCGCGATGGTGCGCGAGTTGATTTTGACACCAATGGAAATCCTTCTTATGCCAATGAAGGGTGTGTGATTCCATTTGAAGCCATTGAGGTGGAGATGGAAATGATCTTAAGTGACGGCGTGTTGTGCCCCGGAGCGTCGATTAACTTATCTGGAACGGTTACAAAATCAACCAGTTATGAATGGGGAGCACAGAATGGAATATTTTCCAATGATCAGAGCTTGATGACAGAGTACACAGATTCCTCTATTGGTTCCAGTAGTTATTACATTTATCTTTCCGCGCAAAACGGTTGTGGGCAAATAGTGAGTGATTCGCTGCTCATATCGGTCACGAGTAATCCTTCAGTAGCAATTGATAAGACCGTTTTATCGATGGACAGTTGCCAGCTCGATGAGGTGTTATTAGAAGCGAGTGGAGCAGAGCAATACGAATGGAGTACTGGCGAAACTGGAGATTACATAGTTGTGAATAGTGCTGGGACGTTCTTAGTTATTGGAACGAACGAATGTGGTTCGGATTCAGCAGAAATTCTTTTAAAATCAGAAATGAATTGTGGTCTAGATAGCTTAGGAAGTGAGTTCAACATTAGCATTCCCAATGTGTTTACACCGAATCAGGATCATGTAAATGATATTTTTGGTGTATCCACCAATCGAGAAGTGCATATTGAATTTGTGATATTGAACCGCTGGGGAAATGCGATGAAAAATGGAGCCTTAAAGAGTTCGCCAAATGATTTTAACCCGCTTTGGAATGGAGAAAAAGGGGGGAGAAATGCAAGTACGGGGACTTATTTTTATAAATTAAAACTCACTTGGGGCAATTCCAATGAAAAGCTGTACCAAGGTGTATTTCAATTGCTGCGTTAAGATTTCATTGAGTTTTATAAAGTGAATGACGCTATTTTGCTTGTGATTAACAACGATTAAAACTTTTTAGTCGTATGGTCTACTGAATTGAATAATCTGCTCAATAAATCTTGAATTGAACGTTATTTCCAAGATGAGATTTAATAAATTCAATGTTGAAACGTATATTTGTGGGATAAAACTACACAGAAAATCCTGGAATGATTGATGAACCAGGCTAATTTGTTAATATTGGAAAAAAGCTAATAATGGCTATAAGTACGCTTATAAAAGGTACGGGAAGTTATATCCCTGAAAGAACAACAACAAATGAATCGTTCATTTCCAATCACTTTTTTAATAATGAAGGTGTTGAAATTAACGAGCCGAATGTATCTATTATCGAAAAATTTTCAGCGATAACAGGTATAAAAGAACGGAAGTATGTAGATTCTGAATGGGTTACATCTGACATGGCTTATTCTGCAGCAAAAAAAGCTATTGCTGATGCCCAAGTTAATCCGGAAATCATTGATTATATCGTTGTAGCTCATAATTACGGTGATATCAAGCATGATGCATTTCAAAGCGATATGGTTCCGAGCCTGGCTTCTCGGGTAAAAAACTTGTTACAGATTGAAAACACGGATTGTGTCGCTTATGATATACTCTTTGGCTGTCCGGGATGGCTGGAGGCGGTTATTCAGATGAATGCTTACATCAAGGCTGGTATGGCTAAAACATGTCTGGTTATTGGTTCAGAGGCACTCTCGAGAGTTATTGATCAACACGATCGTGACTCAATGATATACAGTGATGGGGCAGGGGCAGCCATCTTACAACGTTCAGAAACGGGTGGTGGAATTATTGCCCATGCCACACAAACGCATACCAAAGAAGAAGCACACTTCATTTACGCAGATAAAAGTTATCAAAAGCAAGAAAAAAACAACCGTCATTATATCAAAATGTACGGTAGAAAAGTGTATAACTTCGCCTTGAAAAATGTTCCCCTGGCGATGAAAAATTGTTTGGAAAAAAGTGGAGTATCTATCGATCAAGTAAAAAAGGTTTTTATCCATCAGGCCAATGAAAAAATGGATGAAGCGATCTGTGAACGCTTTTTTAAGCTCTATGATCAGCCCGCCCCTCCGAACATTATGCCGATGAGCATCGCAAAGCTAGGTAATAGCAGTGTGGCTACCATTCCAACATTACTGGATTTAGTATTAAAAGCCAAAATGGAAGACCATCAAGTCAACCAGGGGGATCACGTTATTTTTGCCAGTGTCGGTGCAGGCATGAATATTAACGCCATGGTCTATCAGTTTTAAAGCTTTAAAACTGACAGAATCAAAAAAAGGCTTCACTGAGCATACGGCACAACCACTGCGATTTTAGCCAAGGTCTCTACGGAGTATTTTATAAAGTTATGATAGTTTTAAAAAGATAGTTGAACCACAATATTTTTTAATGGATGAAACCTATTATCACACTAACACTGATTATCACATTCCTTTCAAGTGCATGGTGTCAAAATTTTAATCCCCATAGTTTGGAAGTGGACGAAACTGATTCTCTTTATATGCTTTCAGTAGAAGCTTATCTTGAATTCCTCGAGCAGGAAAATAGAACGGGCAGAACAAAAATAATTTATATTAAAGAACGGTCGCATACGAGTGCTTTACCCGATCAAATCAAAGGGAGCGAAATTGTTAAAATCAATAGTGATAATTTTAAAAAACACTTGAAAAAGAATGGAAATAGCATGTATGTGATCACCGTAAGGCCATTGCGATTGAGTGAGGGAGTGTTTTACATTGCGCTCGAACCCAGTTACCATCGAAGAAAAGGAATGTTCAGAAAAACAATTACCAGAAGTAGTAAGTTTTTAGTGCTTTTTAAGTATAATCAAGATCGCCTGGAACTTTACGATACAAAGGCGTATTAACGAAAAAACACAATTATTGCTCCAGAAAGGGCTGCATTTCTTCTGAAATTTTTTCGCGCAACGACTTTAGTTTACGGGCATATTCTGCTAACTTTTTTTCCCGTTCTGTTCCCGGTTCCCAGGAGCGCACTTTTTGAGGATTGCCGTTTTCGTCGACAGAAACGAAAACGATCACGCAATGCGTGGTTTTCTGAAACTCTTTGTCAAAACTACGGGAATAGACGTCTACGCCAATGTGAATACTTGAATTTCCCGTGTAGATGACCGTTGCGTCTACTTTAACGATATCACCAATACTAACGGGCTTTAAAAAACGGATACCACCGACATAAACAGTTACGCAATAGGTTCCGGCCCAGGTTCGTGCACAGGTGAATGCAGCCTGGTCAATCCATTTCATGACGACACCTCCATGTACTTTTCCACCAAAATTGACGTCTGTTGGTTCACTGATAAACTGAAATGAAGTATTGTTTTGCGGCATGATCAAAATAATTTTGTTCTAAAATAGGAAAAGACGGGGAAAGCACCTTTTATTGTTAATAAATCATTGAATTAATCATTAGTTTTGATCGTAGAAAGAATCAAATTTCATGAAGCAAGTAAAATGTCCGCACTGTCACCAATGGTCTTCAGACCCTGATGTCTGCGATAAATGTGGTGCGCCGATCAGCAGAGAAAAACGTGAAGAAGTTAAAAGAGGAGGAAAGAAAAAGGTGAGTGCACCGGAACCACCAGGTAAATTGCAACAATTTTTTATTTATGCGCAACAATCGAAAAATCCATTTGTAAAAATTGCGTATTACCTGATTATGAGTATTTGGGGAGTATACGTAGGCATGGTGGTTATTCTAATGTATATTGCAGCAGCTGCTTCGGGATGAGAACAATTAAGCACCCTTTGTTTATAATGGTATTTTCAATTTACTCGGTATATTACCTTTTGAAACATGCTGGCGTGGTCATGCCTTTTTTGGTTACGAGTTACCTGGCTGATTTATTGAGTTTATTTATTATAAATACAATCGTTTTATTCTTTTTACGCAAATGTTACGGAATGCCGAACTATGAATTGCATAGCGGAATGGTGCTGGTGAGCTTTTTTATCATCACCCTTGTTTTTGAAGTTATTCAACCTGCTATGGGGAATTATGCCGTTTTTGACCCCTTTGATGTCTTGTGTTATGCCCTCAGTGGCTCTGGTTATTTGCTGTGGAGGTCTTTATTTGTTCATAAAAATATTTAGATCTTCGACGAGCGAGCTCAGTTTTTCAATTGTTACATGATCCATAACGACTATCTTGTACCAATCAGGTTGTTCATGATTGTCGGGAACGAGACCGTATTTTTTCGCAATTGCTGCATTCAAGTGTTCACTCCTGATTGTCATTATGTTTGATGAAGGATCGCGAAAATAGTTGATATCTAAATGGTCCAGTTGTTCGCACATCCAGCTGGTGCGCTTTTGTAGCACAAAGATCTTTTCCATCCAGCCATAGGGACCGTATTTTGACAAAATCATCCAAACGGCTACCGCGTTGGCTCCTGAGCGGCTACCGATCAGCGTATAGTCTTCACCTTCTACATAACTTGCCTCTTTTGTGTTCGCATATTGGATGAGGTTGTCTCGCGCAATAAAGAGACCTGTACCGTAAGGCGCTTGAGCCATTTTATGAGCATCTAGAGTGACCGAAGACACCTTTTCATTGCGAAAATCAAGTTGATGGTCTTTTTGGGCGAAAGGGAAATAAAACCCACCATAGGCACCATCGACGTGGATAAAATAAGAAATATTCATCTCATCGAGTATAGCACTATAATTTTCAGGTTTATCCACTGATCCGAACATCGTCGTCATCATGTTAGCTACTACGATAAAACCTTTGACTCCCTTTTCTTGCTGTTTTGTTACAGCCGCCTTAATGTTTTCTTTGGTTATAGATCGTGTTGATTGTTCAACTTCCACTTTTTGAACGGGAACATTGAGGATGTTACCAGCCTTATCCATGGAGTAATGATTGTCTTCAGAACAGAGAATACAAATTTCTGAATAATTAAGCCCCTTCTGTTGTTTAAAATAGTTGCGATAAATCCAGATGGCCTGCATGTTGGCTTCCGTTCCTCCAGAAGCGACGTATCCGTCAAAATGCGCTCCTTCAGATCCATTTAGAATGTCGTGTGCGCAAATCTTAATAAGTTCGCGTTCAACTTCTTGTGTGCCGGCAAAAAAGGACTCTGAAGCTCCTCTAGTGTGACATCCTATATGGTTTGGATTTTTAATTAAAGTGGAAAGGTAAGGGGCATCGCTCAAGAAACTTGCATCTTGAGAAAAAACCTTTTCATCCAGGTAAGACGCCGGGACCCCAATTACATTTTTATCCTCATAATTGATGTTATTCTCCAATGCTTCGAATACAATCTTTTTTATTTCCTCATCTGATCGTTTAACCCAATGTTGATGCATTTGCTATTGTTTTTGGCAAAGGTAATGAATTCCCCATGTTTTGTTGCAGCTCAATGCATCCATCGAAAAGTGAAACTCGAAGAATGAACACGAGGACTGAGGCACTCGAAGTCCTCGTGCTCAGTCCTCGCCCCCAACCTGACTCCTCCACCAATCAAACGATACTATCAAGCATCCGCACCGATCAATGTGTTCTCATGACAATAGGTAAATAAAACCAGCGTTAGTAGTAGTAAAATACATTGAATATGAGAGCTTACATCGTTTTTTGCATCGTTTTATCCCTATTTTTTACCCACACACTTCTCCGCTCACAAGAAAAACAAAATACGTTTGAGATCGACAACGCAAGTGTTTCAATTGGATTCAGTATGAATCAAACATCTGACTTGCACACTTCTACATTGAGAGCTCTGGCGCCAAAATCATTACTGATAGAGCAATATGGTCATTTCCTTAAGCCTGAACAGCAACATAAAGGTAGTTATGCCAACGGGCTTCGGGAGGTACAGTTAAACCTGGGGTTCCGAAACACCAATCATCCTGGTCAGCATTTACAATTTGGCTTGACTTATCAGGGGAAAATGAGCCGCGCAGCAACACAAGGAGCGGTATACTCCACAACCGCCGATACCTTAACGAGTCAGAGTACCGGAACTCAGTATCCTGTGGATTCCATCTATTCTCAAAACTTAATCGGAGGGTATAGTTCTAACGTGCTCAGGCTAATGACATCGTATCGTTTTCATCAGCGTGTTGGAGAACGTTGGAGTTTCTATGGTGGACTGGGTGGTTCCGTCGGGGTTACGGTAAGTCCACAGGTTGATATCACTTATCTCGAGACTAGCCGATCCGATGTAGAGGGTTTAGACACCAACACACCACTAGGCTATGTTCGTGTTGAGGAATCTAATGTGGTAACTGAATCCTTTGCAAGCGATATGAGTTTTTCTTTTGGTGCTTTTGTACCCCTGGGTTTTGATTTTACGGTGGCTAAATGGGATAAGAATATGAACAGGTTATCGCTTTTTCTAGAAGCACAGCCCGGTGTCTTTGCTCAATATGTACCAGAAGGTTCGACTTTCCTCCATTCTTTGAACAGTGTTCAAACGATAGGGGTTCGATTAGGACTTGAATAGGTGACTGCCCGCAGCGAATACAAACCTTATTTAAAATGCTTCAAAAGTTTCAGTCGTTAGTTCGGTAATTCTAACACTTTGTTTTTTGCAAAGCATTTCTTTTTCGCTTTTGTCAGTGGGGTGAGTAATGCGTATAAAAAAGCAAAACATAATTTTGAAATAACCACTGAATGCTTAAATAATCATTAATTTTGCCTTGCATATTTTAGCGTCGTATTCCAATGTAAAAAGAGCTATGAGTATCGGGCAAAAGATTAAAGATTACGTATTATTTACCAAGTTTCGACTATCGTTTTCGGTGATTTTGTCGGCGCTTTCAGGGTTTTTGTTTGCTGGTGGAGGTACAGGTATGGAAGCGTTCTACTTATTATTGGGCGGAATTCTTGTTACGGGTGCGAGTAACGGAGCGAATCAGATATGGGAGCGCGATTTAGATATTCTTATGAATCGTACAAAAAATCGTCCTTTACCGCGCAAAAGTATGTCTATCGCTGAAGCTGTTGGTGTGGTCATCATATTTCTTGCAGTTGGAAGCTGGATGTTATATCAGCTCAACTTTAATTCGATGTTGCTGGGATTGATGGCGTTTGTTTCTTATGTATTTATTTACACTCCTCTAAAGCGAGTGACACCTTGGTCTGTAATTGTAGGAGCATTCCCTGGAGCTGTTCCACCGATGCTTGGCGCTATAGCTGTTACGAATGAATTTGGGGCGATGCCCGGAGCGCTGTTTTTTGTGCAATTCGTTTGGCAACTTCCGCACTTTTGGGCTATCGCATGGGTTTCTCACGAAGATTATCAAAAGGCTGGTTTTTATCTCTTACCATCGCGAACGGGTAAGTCGAAAGTTTCTGCTTTTCGGATTGCCTTTTCTGCACTGATGCTGATACCCTTTACGCTTTTCCCGTGGGTGTTGAATATGGTAGGTGTTTTTAGTGTCATGGCAGCTGCCGTGTTGGGACTCTTGTTTTTCCTGATAGCCTATAAATTGTATTTAACACTTGAGGATCGTTATGCAAAAAGATTGATGTTCGCATCGTTTATTTACCTTCCTTTAATTCAATTTGTGTACGTAATTGACAAATACTTCTTTTATACGCCCTAGTTCCTTGTTTTTACTAAATAGTTGAAAGAAATTTATGCTGAAATTAATATCGTTATGAAAGAGAAATTTACAAGCTCATACAGCCTCGAAACTCAGGAAAAAACTAAGAAAAATTTAGTATGGATTATCGTTTTTAGTATTGCCATGTTATTTGCTGGCTTTACTTCTGCCTATATCGTTTCTATGGGCGATACATTTTGGATTAAAATAGATTTGCCAATCGCTTTTTATATCAGTACCGCCGTGATTGTTGTATCGAGTTTAACACTATTCCTCGCGATGCGTGCGGCTCGAAAGGAAAATAAGTCGCAGGCACGCGTGTTTATTGTTTTTACACTACTCCTCGGTGTTTTATTTGGCGTGTTTCAATTTCAAGGTTACGCTACATTAGTTGATCGCGGAGCCCACTGGGTCACACGAATTATTGTTTCGGAGGGTCGGTATGGCGATTATTTTGAAATAAAAAAGCAAGGTACTTATCTAACGGTTGAAAATAATCAATATGCATACAACGATGCAAAACTGAAGGAGAACGACCTCAAAGAATTGCAGGACTTCGCCAGTCAATTTCTGAGTGTAGATCAAAAAGGTGTTCCCAATGATTTAGATTACACCAAGTTTAAGCTGTATTACAAGGGTGAACCACTGGCTTTCACAAAAGGCGAGCTCGTGCGTCCCAACGGTGAAAAGCTGGAATTGCTCGATTTAGATCGTTTGCGCTTATTATCGCGCAATATAGTAGATAATCGTGCTGATTTTTTCATGAGTGGAGAAATGGGAAAAGACTTTGAATTACTCTATAATGGTAAGCCTTTAGAATACAAAGAGCGAACATTAATGTATGATGGTCAACCGCTCAGTGCCAATTTGCAGAATAAATTATTACGTGGAAATAAAGATATGAGCACTGCTTACTTTTATATTATCACTGTTCTGCATTTACTGCATGTTGTGGCTGGTGTTATTATGCTTTTGGTGATGACAAAACGTGCTTTTACAAACGAAATTTTTGAAAAAAATGCCTTGAGTTTACGGGCAGGATCAATTTTCTGGCACTTTTTAGGTGTTTTATGGTTGTATTTATTACTATTTTTGCTTTTTATTCATTAAACTTGCAAAAAAATCATAAAGATGTCAGGACACGCTTCAAATGAAATGAATACTGCGGCACCATGGGGTGGGAATGTTTCTCCTTTCCGCGTGAGTTATGGAAAATTAATGATGTGGTTTTTCCTTGTATCGGATGCATTGACGTTCGGAGGATTGCTCGTGGCCTATGGTTATACGCGCTACACTTTCTCTGGTCAGTGGCCCATTGGTGAGGAAACATTTGAGGCGCTTCCGTTTTTAGGTAATGGCTATCCGTTAGCTTATGTGGCTCTAATGACATTTATTTTAATTGTGAGTTCAGTAACGATGGTGCTGGCCGTAGAGGCGGGACATCGTATGGACAAAAAGGGCGTTATTAAGTGGATGCTCGCTACCATCATCGGTGGGTTTTTCTTTTTAGGTTCACAAGCATGGGAATGGAGTCACTTTATTCATGGTACGCATTTCGGGAGTGTTGAGCTCCAAGACGGATCAAGAGCTATTGTAAAAGGTGGTTTTGGTGAAATAGAAGGTTTTGAGGTGATTCAACCTGGAGCCCATGGACCTGCAAAAGGTGAAATGATTACGAATGAAAATATATCTTCAGAGGAAGGCGACTTAATGCATGCATTTCATCACGCTGCAGAACAGGGCCACTTAGAAGGATCAGCTGGTAACCTGAAAATTCATTTGCATGACGGTACTGTAGCAAAAGTGCACAAGGCTAAAGATGAAAACCTTGAATTACTTGTGAAAGAAGCGGGAACAAAACACGCTGTTTCACTTCCATCTGACCCTGAAACGCGCATTACGGAGGATGAAGGCTCTGTGGATAAGTATTATGCGGCATTGACGCGTGGAGACGTAATTTATGGTGCTAACATGGATCAAAACGAGTACGGTCCACAGCAGTACGGACAGTTTTTCTTTTTCATTACAGGCTTCCACGGATTTCACGTATTCTCAGGAGTTATTATAAATATTATTATTTTCTTAGGTGTACTGAAAGGTATTTACCATAAGCGAGGTCATTACGAGATGGTTGAAAAAACAGGGCTATATTGGCACTTCGTTGATTTAGTCTGGGTTTTTGTTTTTACATTTTTCTATTTGATATAGGTAGAAGCACACCATTATTGTTTGAACGCTATTAAATTGACATTATAAATACGAGGTATGGAAAGAGACGACGTTTATGAATATTCCTTAGATACGCATCATTCTGAGGAAGAAGGCAAAAAAATTAGAAAGAAGATTTGGTTTGTGACGCTACTCCTTACGGTTGTTACAGCTGTTGAGGTCGTGCTTGGAGCGATGGTAAAACAGGGAAGTAGTGCGTGGACTACAGTTAAAGTCCTCTTTATTTTACTCACACTGCTCAAGGCAGGTTATATTGTTTTGACTTTTATGCATCTTGGCGATGAAAAAAAGGTCTTGAAATGGATAATTCTGTTGCCTTACTTCATCTTTATCGTCTATTTAATGTTTATCGCCTTTACGGAAGCGATGGCTGTAGGTCCAGCAATGTAATATAACTTTCAAAAGATAGGAAATTGGCTAAACGAGATAAGAAAGCCGGTCGCACGAAACCTCTACTACTCTTAGTGTTGGTTTTTGGACCGGCTCTTTTTTTGATTTTTATTGGAGTGAATAAATGTGAACATAAGTTTGAAGAGTTGCCTGTATATGGGGAGCTTTCAGATTATGAATTTACAGATGCTCGCGGTGATAAAATCAATAAAAAAACGCAACAGGGAAAGATCACCTTGTTTACAACATTACAGACATCATGTCCTGAAGATTGTGCAATTGACCTTGCAAAAATGAATTTGATGATCTACCAGGATTATCGTAAAAATCAGAAAAATCTGGGGCATGTGAAGTTCGTATCTATCGTAACAGATGAGAACGGGAAGCCAGTAAAGAACCTTGAATCACTGGAATATACTATGAGTGATATTATAGAAGGTTATGATCCGGCAATCTGGAAGTTGGTGACGGGTGATCCTAAGCAAATTTATGATATTGAAAATAACGCTGTTAATCTTTACGAGTTGAAATCCGATACTGCTTTTGCTGGTCGACCGTTTTTGGAGACAATGATGATTGTAGATAAACAAAATCGACTACGATTGATCCGAAGAGGTGACACTGAAGGTCAGATACGTGATTTCAAACAGCATGTTGCTTTACTTCAAAAACAATACGATAAAGCCGCTGCAACAAATGAAGCGATCAATGAATAAGTTTTTTTATTTAATGGTCTTCATCGTTTTAATATCTATGGTCATTAGTTGTAATAATGATCAAAATGTCAGCGATGATGAACATACGGATCTGCCGTACATCGGTCAACACGATGTGGTATACCAAGCGACAGAAGATTATGAGGTAGGTGACACTATGTATCATACTGTGCCTGACTTTGAATATATGACGCAAGACAGTACATATCTTTCTTCTGCCGAGATTGACGATAAAGTTTGGATCGCCAAATTTTTCTTTACGCATTGTCCAACGATTTGTCCACCAATGACGGCATCAATGAAAAAAGTAAATGAAGCATTGGCCGATTATGCAGATGAGTTAGTCTTTTTATCTTTTTCTATAGACCCTGAACGCGATGATCCTGAACGGTTGAGAACGTATATGGATCGTCATGACATCCAAGCAGAAAACTGGTATTTCTTTACTGGTGATGAAGCAGCAACGCATCAACTTGGAGTAGAAGGCTTTCAATTACTGGCTACTGCGGATGAAGATGCTCCTGGAGGTTTTGCACACAGCCCGAATTTTGTCTTAGTGGACGAACAACAACATATTAGAGGTGTTTATGATGGGCTGGATCCGGTAAGTCGAAAATCGTTGATAGCGGATGCTAAAAAACTGTTAAATCATGAATAGGAATTTGCCCAGTGAACAAAAAGTTCAGTCATTTCGAAAATGGATTATTGCCTTATCTATTATTATTCCAGTTGCAGTAGCGCTCTTATTTGGTATACGCATCGAAGGATTCGATTTTTCATTTCTACCACCTATTTACGCAACCATTAACGGTGTAACGGCGGTTGTTCTAATTACTGCACTCGTGGCGGTGAAAACAAAAAACATACGTTTACATCAGCGGCTTATTCAATTTGCATTAATACTATCACTCTTGTTTTTAGTGGCGTATGTACTCTATCACATGACTTCAGAAAGCACACCCTACGGGGGTGAATGGTCTTATCTATATTATTTTATTCTTATATCGCACATTTTTCTAAGTGTTGTCGTCATACCGATTGTACTTTTTGCTTATTTGTACGCTTGGAAGGGTGATTATGAAAAACACAAAAAATGGGTGAAATTCGCTTTCCCTATTTGGTTATACGTAGCCATAACTGGGGTGGTCGTTTATTTGATGATTTCACCGTTTTATTAGTCCCGATCGGATTTGAGAGATTGGCTGAATTAAGGAAATGCTGTTGAGCAAAACTATTTTCTTTCGTTTCCGTTAAGTAAAACTATATCGGCCTTCCCACATATCCTTTGCCTGTTAGAAGTCTGAAGTTTTTAGAGGCTCGTGGAATTGTTTGAATAAAAGCTATTAATAGGTCTAAAGTAAGACGTGCAAACAAAATCACTTGCGCATACTTCCTTAACAACAAACGTAACTATTTTAGCCGTTCACTGCAATGAACAAATTTGAATATTGCGTTATATCCTCGCGAAGATTGAGTCTCCCAGCACGAGTAAGCAATTGCTCACTATCGTTCAGTGATCGAGAATGAAATCTAACCTCAATCGGAGGCGGTTACTTCTCCATTGATTTCTTTACAGCCTCTGCCTCTTTTTCAATAGTTTCAGCTCCTTTTCGAACCGTTTCCTTACTGTTCTTTTCAGCTTTGTCCAACTGTTCTTCAGCTTTTTCTTCTACCTCTTTGACTTTTTCTTCCGCAGCTTCTTCAGTTGCTTTAACTTCTTCTTGTGCTTCGTCTACAACCTTCTCCGCAGCTTCACCGGTTTCTTTAACAGCTTCTTTAGTGGCTTCTTTGGCATCATTCATCTCCTTTTTTACGCCATCTTTAGCATTTTCATCATTGTTACACGCCACAAGCGCGATACTAAGAATAACTCCGGTCAGTAATGTCAATTTCTTCATGTTCATTTTATTTTGATTAAATATAAGAACATTTTTCTTTTGATGTAACGCGACAACATTAAATATTAAGTGATTGAGTATTCTATTGCTGCTGGATTCCCGCCTGCTGGCGGGAATCCAGCTAGCAATAGATTTCATTCTCAACTTCCAGCCGTTTTAGAGGCTTGCTTTTTATTAAATGATCCACTCATCTTCAAGTGCCTGAGGCCACTAATATAGATCACGCTTCCATCAGCGAAGGATAAATCCCTCGCCGATGCAACTGCTGACACAATAATCATTCCTCTCTGGGCATCGAATCATTAAATCTTCATCTATTAAAATAACAGTAGTACCAACAGAATGCTATTTTAATTTTAAAAGACATTTATATCAGCGACCATGGATCAGTGAATGTGAGCATTATAAATGTTATTGGATCGTTAAAAATGCAGGGAGATCTAAAAAATAAAGTTGTTAGCAAAGTCACTTAATCTTGCGGATCAAATAAAAAAAAGGGGCTTGGGTGTAATCAAAAACAGGTTTTATTTGTTACATTTGAGTAAACAGATTTATTAATTAAAAAAACAAATACAATGGCATTTGAATTACCAGATTTACCATATGCACATGATGCATTGGAACCGCATATTGACGCAAAAACAATGGAAATCCACCATGGAAAACACCATGCAGGATATACAAAAAAATTAAATGCAGCAATTGAAGGTACAGACCACGAAGGAAAATCAATTGAAGATATCCTTGTTGATGGAAAGGATGTTACTGCGATTAGAAATAATGGTGGAGGATTTTACAACCACAAATTGTTTTGGCAAGTGATGTCACCAAATGGTGGAGGAACTCCATCAGGAGAACTTGGAGACGAAATCAACAAAGAATTCGGTTCGTTTGAAGCATTTAAAGAAAAATTTTCTAAAGCGGCAGCGACACAATTCGGTTCTGGATGGGCTTGGTTGTGTGTAGCGAATGGTAAGTTAGAAGTGTGTTCAACCGCAAATCAAGATAATCCTGTCATGGGTGAAGGTTGCAAAGGAACACCAATTTTAGGGTTGGATGTTTGGGAACATGCGTATTACCTGAATTACCAAAACCGCCGTCCCGATTATATTGAAGCTTTCTTCAATGTGATTAACTGGGATGAAGTGGCGAAGCGATACACCGCTGCGAAGTAGTAAACATACAATTGTTTTTGAGAGGTGGAGCCCAACGGTTCCACCTTTTTTTATGAATTAAAATAAGCTAGCTATTGGATTATGCAGTACGAGAAGTTCCTGCATTGCAGGAGAGTTTTATTATTTCGATTTATTAATTCGTAAGCTCAACTTTCTGCGATATCAAAATAGACTCGTCACATTGGAAGCAAAAAGCTTGATGGATATTGCCAGCAATATGATGCCGAATACCTTTTTTAGGATAGCTACGCCTCCCGAACCTAGCAATCGCTCTATTTTTCGCGTCAGTTTTAGAACGGTGAGCACGATAATCATATTAATGAGAATAGCGACAATGATGTTAACCATTTCAAATTCTGCACGCAGTGAAATGAGTGAAGTCATAGATCCTGCTCCAGCTATTATGGGAAACGCCAGCGGAACGATTCCGGCACTTTTTCCTTTGATGGGAGTTTCTTTGAATATCTCAATCCCCATAACCATTTCAATGGCCATAGCAAATAAAATAAGAGACCCTGCGACCGCGAATGACTGCAGGTTGACTCCGAATAATTTCAATATACTTTCTCCTGCTATCAAAAATGCAATCATGATGATCAGTGATACTACAGTTATACGCATGGCGTGTATATCTCCTACTGATTCTTTGATTTTAATGATGATAGGTATGGAACCAATAATATCAATAACGGCAAATAATACCATAATTGCTTTAAGTATCTCGTTGAAATTGAATCCACTCAATAATTCATTCACATAGTTCATGTCAACACGTTTTAAAATCCTAATTGCAGAGAAAAAAGCGGCAAAGGTAATAGCATTTTTTAGAACTTACAACAAAAAAATAACAGGACCAATTTTCTTCGTTAGCAATTAAACGGTTATATTTGAGTCTAAATTATTGTTTTTATGAGACTACTACTCGTTTTGTTGATGGTTGCAAGCCATACTTTCCTTTTTGGACAGGAGCAGAATACTTCCAAAGAATTCTCAAAAGACCAAACTCAAGCAACCAGCGGATTACCCTTTACTGCTGCAACATATCCTGGAGCTCTTCAACCAGGAGAATCACATACATTTACGATTGAGCCAGATCATCTATTTTCTTGTTTTGGTGTTGGTTTCGATACAGATATTCATACGCTCGAACCTGATCGTTTTGGTGTGTCTTATCGTACCCAACGGGAGAACGGTGAATGGTCTGAGTGGCATCAAACCACTGCAGAAGTGCACCCCAGCGAAACACCTACCCATAAATTTTGGACGGATGCTTTATTTACGTTGGATGCTACGAGTCAAGTAAAACTGGAATTGCGCTTGACCGTTCCAGTTATTGTGAACAGTGTTCAAGTAGATCTTTTTGACGGAAATTATAAATCTACCACTCAACCTGCTGAGCAACAAATTCAAATTCAGGAAAAAGGCACACCGGCAAGTGGTTCGCGTGCTAATTGCCCCAATTTTCCGACTATAATACCGCGAAGTAACTGGTGTGGTGGCTCAGCCCCTTGTTGGCAAGTGAATTCGGGTTATACACCAACTTATATTAATGCCGGACACGTAGTTATTCATCACGGTGCTTCTCCCAACACCTATTCAGATGGACAGGCAGTTGTGCGGTCTTATTATAACTATCACGTAAATACGTTGGGGTGGGCTGACATTGGTTATAATTACCTTATTGATAAATATGGAAACTTCTATCAGGGTCGTCACAATCCAAACTTGCCAACCTCTGATGTTCGCGCCGCTCATGCTGGTGCTGCCAACAGTGGTTCGATTGGTATCAATTTTCTGGGAAATCTCGACGTGACGCTGGCCACTCCCGCTCAGTTGAGTAAACTTTACGACGTGATGGCCTGGTGGTTTGACCATAAAGCGCTGAGTCCTTTGGCTTCTGCTAATATGCAAACACAGGCCTATGGTGTTCAATATATGGAACGCATAACTTGTCATCGCGATATCGGCAGCACATCTTGCCCGGGAAATGACATGTATTCCCGCATGGCAACTATACGTCAAGAGACTCAAAATGTACTGGACAATTGTAATAATCAGACGACGGACAACGATCCCCCTACGACATTAGTCAGTAGTACTTATGATTGGCGGGGAGACCATTTTTGGATTAATTTTGACGATACGGATAATCCCGGAGGATCAGGTGTCGAAGAACAGTACTACCAAGTGCTGGAATATGATGGCAACGAATGGAGGGCCAATGCTGATAGTGGTTTTTTTAATGATAACTTCAATACCACCTTACACAGTGACTGGACGAGTGCTGCAGGTTCATGGACCATTGACAATGATCGTTTGTATCAATCTGACGAAACTGTTGGAAATACGAATATTTATACCGATCTGGCACAAACGGATGCGCACGCTTATCTGTACCAGTGGTCTGCGCGCATGGATGGAACGGGGTCGAATCGTCGATCTGGCATTCACTTTTTTGCAGATGCTCCGACACAATCTAATCGTGGTAATTCCTATCTGGTCTATTTCAGAGCTGATAATAATACGGTTCAGATCTATAAAGTTATCAATAATAACATCAACTTAGAAGAGAGTATCCCTTATACGATTGATGCCGCCACGTGGTATGATTACAAAGTGACTTATGACCCAGTTTCTGGTGAAATAGCGGCGTTTGTAGATAACGAGCGCGTAGCAGCTTTTACTGATCTCTCTCCACTTACTTCGGGTAGTCACATATCGATGCGCAGTGGCAATGCGCAAGTGCGGTTTGATAACCTCAAAGTACGGAAAAGTCGCGACTTTCAGGAGAAGATCACAGTCGGACCATCTGCAGTAAATGAAGCCCATTTTGAGTCGCCCAACAATCAACAGGATGCTTGCCGGATAAACAGTATAGTCAAAGATGGAGCCGACAATTGGTCTAATCAGAATGCAAAGCATATTTACGTCGATTGGACGCACCCGACATCTTCAGGGTCAGTACCCTCTAATTGGCAAACGACAGATTTTTCAACTAATTTTCAGGATGCCGACAATACTAACGGCAGTGGAGTAATGAAAGCATTTTATCAAGTAATTGATTACGATGGCATCAAATGGCGAGGAAATGCAGATTATGGGTTTTATTCAGATAATTTTAGTCAAGGAGCTTTAGACCCCGCCTGGTCCGTCGAAAGTGGAAGTTGGAACGTGAACAACGGATATCTGGAGCAAACGGATGAGGCAATAGGGAATTCTAACATATATACTTATGTTAAAAGTGATTTATCGAACCGTTATCTCTATCATTTTCAAATGAAATTGGATGGAGCAGGTAATAATCGCAGAGGTGGTATACACTATTTTTGTGATGACCCTTCAGCTACCAATAGAGGTAATTCCTATTTCGTTTGGTTTCGTCAAGAGTTACAAACCCTCGAATTTTATAGTGTAAGTAACGATACGTTCACACAACAAAAAGTGGTGCCGATATCATTTGATGCCAATACGTGGATGGATGTAAAAATCGCGTATGATCGGATCACAGGAGAAACTTTTGTTTACAAAGATGATAAACTGATTGGTGACTGGCAGGATAATACACCCTTAACTGATGGCGATTACGTATCCTTCAGAAGCGGTCATTCCAATATGTCCGTCAATAATTTTAAGGTATACCGCTCTCGCTACCCAACTGTTCAGGTTTCTGTGGGCACAGCCAATAGTGAGGTTCGCTATCAAAATGCGTCGCCTTCAAATTTCTCTGCGAAGGTAAAGTCAATCATTCAGGATTCTGCACAGAACTTATCGGCAATCGATTATTTAAATTTAAATATTGACTGGACACCTCCTGCGACAATGAATA
The DNA here is from genome assembly GCA_964346075.1 of uncultured Fluviicola sp. GTDB lineage: Bacteria > Bacteroidota > Bacteroidia > Flavobacteriales_D > Crocinitomicaceae > Brumimicrobium. The sequence continues at coordinate 19,371 of CAYFTH010000023.1, forward strand.
ATGTATCAGACGTTGGAGCAGTAGATGCGGACACCTTTTACACAATAAATGAAATAACTGCGTATTGGTCAGCAGCTCAAGACCCGCATTCTGCTATCAATTTCTATGAGATGAGCGTTGGTACATCAACTGGGGATTCGAATGTCGTTGCCTGGACACCCGTTGGTAATGTTACCGATGCCACACTTTCCGGATTGTCGCTAATAGCTGGACAAATGTATTATGTCAATCTTAGAGCTGTTAATAATGCTGGGTTAAAATCGGGAGTTGTTTCTTCTGATGGCCAGTACCTTCATAAAACGGCAGGACTCAATACTCAGCATGAAACTCCGTTCGTTGTTTATCCAAATCCATTTGATACGGAAATTCAACTCAAATTCCCGAAAGCACTTGGAAAGGCGACAGTTCGCTTATTTGCAATTAATGGGCAATTGATCAAAAAGGCTGAAAAAAAATCGGATGACCAATCGATGAAATTATCTATTGATTCAGACCTTGCCAGCGGTACTTATTATTTAACTGTGCAGACTACAGGAGGGATCTACCGTAAAAAGGTAATCCATTAAATGTGCAAGAGCACCAGGTCGTATTGTGTTCAATAAAACCTATAATTGTAATACAGCCTCGCCGATGCAATCGCTGAAACAACAATCATTACGCTTCAGGCATCCAATCATTAAATCTTTATCCATTAAAATAACAGTAGTACCAGATTATTTATCCAATATATGCGGGGGAAGAATATTAAATACTATTTTTTTCAGAATAACGATTTTTAAGTGTTCTCCCCATACATTTTTAATGTGTCCCTAAATAACCTCAAATCAAGTTCCTCTAACCTTTTGTAATGCTGCAATAATGAACAAATAATTTGTTATTGCTGTGGTAAATTATACCCTACTCGACATAACTCAATTTTAACATGTTGGATTTCCCTTTAGCTTCGATAGGCATCGAAGCGATGTTGATCACTAAATCACCACTTTCTAAATGACCTTGTTTCTTTAAAAGGTATTTAATATCGGCAATCGTATGATCTGTACTCACCATTTTGTCATAAAAAATTCCTTTGACACCCCAGATTAAATTGAGCTGCGTTAAGATCTCCTTATTGCTCGTGAATACAAAAATGGGGGCTTTGGGGCGTTGCGAGGCAATTTTATAAGCAGTATAGCCAGAAAAGGACATGGTGACAATGGCATTGGCGTCAACGCGTTGTCCCAGTCGCGTGGCATTAAAACAAATGGAATCCGAAATAAAGCGCTCTTGATTTTTTTCAGGAAGCTCTTCCTTGTGATAAATTATTTCAGACTCTTCAATTTTCTCTACGATCTTACTCATTGCCTGAATGACGCGCACAGGAAATTGACCGACCGAAGTTTCGCCGGAAAGCATCACTGCATCGGCACCATCCAATACGGCATTGGCTACATCATTAACTTCTGCCCGCGTCGGTGTATAATTGTCGATCATGCTCTCCATCATTTGGGTGGCCACAATAATCGGTTTTGCGTGCAAGTAGCACTTTCTGATGAGCATTTTTTGAACTAACGGCACGTCTTCCATCGGGATTTCCACACCTAAATCTCCTCGTGCGACCATGATGGCATCAGTTTGTTGAATAATCTCATCAATATCTTCTATCGCTTCAGGCTTTTCAATTTTTGCCACGATGCGAGCTTTGCGCTTATGTTTTCGAATGATATGTTTGAGCTCGATAATATCCCGAGCCGAACGCACAAAAGAAAGCCCGATCCAATCGACGTCTTTACTCAATGCAAACTCCAGATCCTTCATATCTTTTTCAGTAAGCGAAGGCATGGAAATCACTGTGTTTGGCAAATTTACACCTTTGTTGGAAGAGAGGTGCCCACCGTGAATAACTTTCGCCTTTATGGAAGAGTTGCCGTCCGAACTAATCACTTCTAATTCCAGTTTTCCATCATCGAGGCGAATTTTCTCTCCTTGTTTAACGTCCGCTGGAAGTTGAGAATAATTGATCGAAAACTGTTGCGATGTGCCTTCAATTGATTCATCCGTAACAATAGTAACAGCATCACCCGACGTTAATTCAATGCCGTCATTTTCCATTTTTCTCACGCGGATTTTAGGCCCTTGCAAATCGGCTAAAAGCGCTACGTTTAACCCTGTTTCATCGTTGAGCTCTCTCACATTTTGTATCACTTGATCGTGATCGTCATATGACCCGTGAGAAAAGTTGAGTCGTGCGACATTCATACCCTCCTGCATCATTGCAAGAAGCGTAGATTTGTCCGCTGAAGAAGGACCGATGGTCGCCACTATTTTTGTTCTTTTCATAGTATCCAATTTTTTTAATCTTTAAAAGATCAACTTATTACTCGACCGCAATTCGTTCGGGTCAAAGTAAAACGCCGTCAATATACACGATATCTCTTTGAGCTGTGTTAATAAATCATCAATTTCCACTAATCCAGCTTCTTTTACCACTAAAAAGTAATCAATTTGAGCTTTCTCTGGTATTAAAAACTGATTTTTGCATTTATTCTGTATCAAGTAAAAGTCGCGCAAGTCTAATTCATCGTACCACTCATAAAAGGAATGGGATGATATGACCTCTCCTTTTTTTCCCGACACCATAAAAGGTTCTACAGATTTTTCTAAATGTAGGTTTAATTTATCATTTAACGCCCAGCAAACGCGATAATCACGCTGATGACTGCACAAACCAAAGAGGTCAAAGTTAAAATCATCTTCTAATTGTAGCGTGTGTTTTGCCATGAATTATAATCCTTTTACACCACAAAATTAACGAATCCTGTTGAATCCAACCCCATCTAATTTGCTTCTTCAATGCGATAATTAATTAATGGATTTTGATTACGATGTGGTACGAGTATAGGGTGTTTAAGCGTGAGTTTGCCAAAAATAGACGTACGCTGTTGTTGCACATTTAGCAGTTCCAGGTTTTGATAACCAAAATAGCGTATGTTGTATTTTTTGAACGGTTTTAAACCTTCCACCTTAAGGCGTTGCGGTTTCCAGGTAATCGATTGAGCCGTTTGAAATGCGGGCTCATTCAAATAGCATGGGGTGCTTTCCTTGTGAGATGCGATCGTATGAACATTAAAGGTTCTGTTATAGATGTAACCAGAAGAATAGCTTTGGGAGCTATCGATGATGTATTGATTTTCCAGGAGTGCTTTATTACTGCCTCGAAATGTTGTTTTTGATCGTCCAAGTAGCTGGTTTTTGTTCAAAAGTCTGGTAAATGCGCGCTGATTGTAATAATTTTTGGCATCGATAATGGCGTTCCAGGATTGTCGTGTGTCGTTCCAACTGCTATCACCTTTAGTTTGATAGGTAAAAGCGGCCCATATATAATGTCCAGCTGCACCGGCATAAATATAACGTCTGATGTCTAGTTGATGCCCTTGTAACCTGGAACACTGATGGGTACCATCACCGTGATCGGATTCTCCGAACAAAACAGGTTTGTTATAGGTATTGTGGAGCCGCTCAATTACACATGCCATGGAATTTTCAGAATCCGAGCAGCCGTTGTTAGAACCACTTTTAGAAACAAGTAGCTTTTCTGGACTTTTACTGTAATAAGATATGGATATGAAATCAATATTGGGATCGAACCAGGTGCTGTCAGAGTAGCGAGGAGTCGTGCTTGTAAAATGTGAAAATATTCCAGCTATTCCCACAGGAAAACGCCCGACGGCACCTAACAATTTGTTGTCTATTTTTAAGCTGTCTTTGATAAAACGAGCTATGTCACGGTGATAATTATGAACAGCGCGCCTCGCACGGTTACCTGACCGTCCTAAGCTGTCGTAAGGAGTGTCGTGCTCATGACTATGTTCGTCAATATGCCAGGGCTCACATAATAATTCTATACTTGAAACTGCGGTCGAATAGCCCCATCTCGCCATAATGTAGCGTGTTTTTTGACGAAGATAACGGAGCGGTTCATCATTGAGGAACATGTCTGAAGGTGTTTTAGAATCCCATTTTTTAGCATAACCAGAAATGTAGTTGATGTCTTTGTAGGGCCATATTTCAGTGTTATGCCAATAATCAGCGTAGTCGTACTTGAACTGGTTATAGTCGCCTAATTTCATAAACATGGTATGATACATGAGGTTAAAATTGATTAGAAGCCCCTCTCTTTCGCAATAAGTCAGCATGTTGTCGACTTCCTGCGCATAATGCTGTCGATCCTGGTAATAACCGACTTCTTCAAATTCGATATCGGTAGAACTGGGATGCATAAAAAAACGAAAGTACTCACCGCCCTCTCGACCGTACTGACGGATCATTTTTTGAAATGATGTCCATGCTGAAAGCTGAAGCTTTTCGTCTTTATCCTGACTGTAGATGAGATTGTTGTTGACATGTGGTGAGGGAAAATTAACTCCGGAAGGGTAGATGGTCTTGCCGTCGCGCTGCAAATAACGACGACTGGCATCTACAGTCACATGACCTGGCTCCGAACTTGGAGCGATGGTAACATAAAGAGGTACCGCCGATATATTTCGTTGCCTGGATATGGTAGCGATGACCTCAACTTTCCATCTTCCAGCGTGTGGAGGAGCAAAACGAATGCGAAATGGTCGCTCCGTTGAGTTGTAATTCCAGTGTTGATTTACGGGATCTCGTTCAACAGCTTGATACCAGAATCCGATAGCGTGGTGTTTCTCACCTGTTTTCTGATGAGTGAACGTTGCTTGTAGGTCAATATCCCAGGCTACAAAAGGGTTAAGTCCATTGCGGTCGTGAGGTTCGCCATTAAGGTAGCGTTGGACTGATTGCATGATAGGTTCAGGAAGTACGACGCTCAATTCGAGTCTTTGATTTTTAAGTTGCTCATCAATAGGGGTTACGAGAGAAACGTCCATCGTTTCAGCAGCTTCCGAAAACAAACTGATCAGACCAAACAAACCAATGAGCAAATACTTCATGAGTATAAAATTAGTAGATTTCAAAAAGCAGTGGTCGACTCGGAGCCGCATCATTTTCAAAAGGTGCAACCTGCAAGTTCAAGAGATAATCACCATCATTGATGGCGTCAGGTATATAGACCAGTTCAGTAATTGTACGATCGAACCGCGGTGTATCAGGCACTCCCCAAAAACCGTGATGAAAATTGAGTTTTCCATTGTCAAACTCAGGATCTACGCTAGGGAGATCAACCAACAGATGACTTATCCCCATTTCATCGATAAGCGGAAGGCAGTCAGGTGAGAGATAAGGAGGGTTCGTGTTTGAATAGTTTTTATTTTTTTTAGTAGGTGGATTCGGCTGTGTTCGAATGATAAGTGCTTCTATATCATTTCTATGCAACAGAGATTCCAGTTGGTCACTGAAAACAACTTGATCCACGCGATCTGCTTCAGGAACCGGTACATCAACAGGGGTGACAGAAATAACAGTAGCGTTAAAAAAGTAGGTGTTCAGGTGCTCATTAACACTGTACACTTTTTCCGTAATGTGGCCGAGGCATTCAGTGTGGGTGCCGTGACCATGCGGGTTAAAAAAAATATTGCGAAAATTTACAGAACCTCCCTCAGCGACTACTCCGGTCCAGTTGGCTGTCCGTACAGGCTCTATTTTAGGTGGATCCACATACCAGGCACGCGGGTTTTCCGAAGTATTGGAAAGTGGAATTGAAATGTCTTTCCCGTTTTTGAGATTTACTTTTTTGCCATCTGTTGTCGTTAAAATCATGGTAGTTTTTTCAACATTCGCTGGTATCGGGACTCAAAATTTGCCTCGCCCGTACAACCCAGTTTTGTTTTTTCATTATAAAAAAACTCAATTCTATTTTCGGGGCTCGGGTGTGTGCTCAAAAATTCGGGAACATTTCCACCACCGTCGGCTTGAATTTTTTCGAAGAATTTTGCTCCTCCAGCGGCGTCGTAAGCTGTAGGGCATAAATAAGTGACGGATGCTTTGTCAGCTTCCGTTTCATGATTTCGAGAGAACTTTAAACTAATTACACTCGTAGTAATTTGCTTAATCATATCGCGATCTCCAGCAATCACACCTACTAACGTTTGTACACCGTGAATCTTTGTCATTTGACGTGTTGAATGTCGCCGATCGGCATGTCCGATTTCGTGAGCCAGTACTCCTGCCAATTGTTCTTCAGAATCGAGATATTTCATTAAGCCCGTATAAACGTAAATATATCCTCCCGGCGTACAAAAGGCATTTTTTGTTTCGTCATCATGGATAATTCGCAGTCTCCATAAAAAATCATCGCGGTGTTCAACCTTTCCACTGGAAAGAATACGATTGCGCATATCATAAAGATACTTGTAGGCAGCTGGGTTTGCTGTACTGTCTAAAATAGGGTATTCTTTAGCATTGTTATCTATTTCCTGAGCCACCTGAGCTCCGAGTTCTCGATCTTGTTCAATGCTGAAAAGGTTGAGGTCGGGCATGTTTCCTTTAGAGGCGCCACAAGATGCGAGCAAAGAAAGAACAATAAAACCAGATAAAAATTTTCTCATGATGTGATTATTTGATAGACAAAAATAACAATAAATTGAATGATAAAACCAAGGAGGTAGCCGTAACCTATTTCTTTCAGTGTGTGGTGTTTTAAGTACAATCGGGCAGTCATCACCAAACCTCCTGCAAGAAAAACGAGGATCAGGCTGAGTAGTGAATAGGATTCCATAGAAAGAAAGAAAGTGTATACAAACCCAGCTAACGCCCCCATTCCAATGGCATGCAGACTAATTTTCATGTATTTATTGATGTGGTAAGCTATAAAACTGGTTATACCGCCAGCTAGTGCCATACCTTTAATGATGGCAGGAATGATCTCAGCATTGGATTGAAAGAGAAGAAAACCATACAAGACAAGAAAGTAGAAAGCCATTACACTAATTGGCGTAGCGCGCTCTTCACGGTGTTCCATGGCGAAAGAAGAAATGGTACGGTTGTAGCGCAAAACAACAAAAGACAATCCTGGAGCGAGTACCAGAAATACCGTAAAAAGGAGTAAAAACAACCATTTAATTTCTATTGGGTAAGCATACAACGTATCTAAACGGAAAGACGATGAAGGTACGGAAGGAATAAACAAAACGACCAGTAAGCCGTAAATTGGAGTAAATAATGGGAGAAAAACCCAGGAAAAAAATCGCGCAACCACCTGCATTAGAGTTCTTTTCTTAAACGGGCCACTGGTATATTCAGTTGCTCACGATATTTGGCAACGGTTCTTCTTGCAATATTAAACCCTTTATCTTTTAACAGTTTGGCGAGCTTTTCGTCTGTTAATGGTTTGCGTTTTTCTTCATCTTCAATCGCTTCTGTGAGGATTTGCTTCACTTTTCGAGTAGAAACTTCTTCACCAGAATCCGTTGAGAGCGACTCAGAGAAAAAATGTTTCAATGAAAACGTACCATATTGAGTTTGAACATATTTAGAATTAGCTACGCGCGAAATTGTCGAAATATCAAGATCAACGATTTCTGCAATATCTTTCAGGATCATTGGCTTAAGCGTGGTATCATCTCCGGTTAAAAAATATTCTCTCTGGTAATTCATAATTGCCGTCATTGTACTAAGCAACGTGTTTTGCCTTTGAAGAATGGCGTCAATAAACCACTTCGCAGATTCCAGCTTTTGCTTAACAAATGTCATGGCTTCTTTGTCCTTTTTCTGGAGCTTGGCACCTTCCGAATAATTGCGTAACATTTTTTCGTAACCCTTACTTACCTTAAGTTCTGGTGCATTTCTGCCGTTGAGAGAAAGCTGCAGCTCGCCCTCAACTTCAGTTACCTGAAAATCAGGAACGATTTGCTGGAGCGATTTTGATGATTCACGCATTGAACCACCTGGTTTAGGATTTAGCCGGACAATTTCGTCGATGGCCTCGCGGAGATCATCTTCTGAAATTTCCATTTTCTGGATAATCTTTTTGTAGTGTTTCTTGGTAAACGATTCGAAATGATTTTGAAGAATTTTGAGCGCCGTATAGCGTGTAATATCACCATCTAATCTTCTGTCCATCTGAAGGATAAGGCATTCACGCAGGTTGCGAGCGCCAATACCTGGAGGGTCCAGTTTTTGAACATATTCAAGTACCTCCTCGAGTTCTGCTTCCGTCGTCATGACGTTTTGTGAGAATGCCAAATCATCGACGATAGCTTCTAATTCTCGTTCAATGTATCCTGCATCATCGAGATTGCCAATCAGAAAAGTAGCTATGAGCGCTTCCTTCTCTGTGAGTTGCTGTAAATTGAGCTGATTGAGTAAACGCTCCTGAAAAGATTTTCCTGAACTTAAAGGGACAGCCTTTTCATCTTCGTCTTTGCCTTTATTCGACACTGATGTTTTATAGGTCGGTTCATCATCGCCAATGTATTCATCGATATCAAAATCACGCTCTTCATCCGCGCGTTCCTCTTCGTATTCTTCTTGCTCGAATTCATCCTCAACTTCTTCTTTACCCTCTTCGAGTGCTGGATTTTCTTCAATTTCCTGCTTAATACGCTGATCGAGCTCCATCGTAGGCACCTGCAACAATTTCATTAGTTGAATCTGCTGAGGGGAGAGCTTTTGCTCCAGTTTCTGCGATAAAGATTGTTTCAGTGCCATATTTTTAAACGCTTATTTCTCGTATTAAGATAATGCTTTTTTGTGAATGTCATGAATATAATTAAAATTCTGCATTCATTGGAGTCCGCGGAAAGGGGATCACGTCCCGAATATTAGTCATTCCTGTTGCAAACATGACCATACGTTCAAATCCCAGGCCAAAGCCTGCATGGGGTACTGTTCCGAACTTGCGGGTGTCTAAATACCACCAGATTTCTTCCTCATCAACAGAAAAATCAGCACATTTTCGTTTCAAGACATCCATGCGTTCTTCCCGCTGCGAACCTCCTACAATTTCACCAATACCCGGGAATAAGACATCCATTGCAGCAACGGTCTTATCATCATCGTTTTGACGCATGTAAAAGGCTTTAAAAGACGCAGGATAATCCGTAATAATTACTGGTCGTTTAAACTCTTTTTCTACTAAGTAACGTTCGTGTTCCGATTGCAGATCCTTGCCCCAGGCCACGTCGTAATTAAACTTTTTCTTTTTGTATGGTTTGGAGCGTTGAAGTATTTCAATGGCTTCAGTATAAGTAATCCGCTTAAAATCATTATGGGCTACAAATTCCAGGCGCTCCTTTAATCGCATAGAATCACGTTCTTTGGCGGGCTTTTGCTGTTGTTCTTTGTAGTCCCGATCATCCAGAAAAGCTAAGTCATCAGGATAATTTTTCAACACAAAAGAGCACAAGTATTTCAGGAATGACTCGGCTAAATCCATGTTTTCGTCGTTGTCACTGAAAGCTACCTCAGGTTCGATCATCCAGAATTCAGCAAGATGGCGAGAGGTGTTGGAATTTTCAGCTCTGAATGTAGGTCCAAAAGTATAGACCTGACCTAACGCTAATGCTCCGAGTTCTGCCTCAAGTTGTCCGGAAACAGTCAGATTCACCGGCTTTCCGAAAAAGTCGGATGAAAAGTCAATTTCGCCCTCGGTATTTTTGGGTATATTTTTGAGATCAAAGTTGGTGACGCGAAACATTTCTCCTGCTCCCTCGGCATCTGAACCAGTAATAATAGGTGTATGCAAATTGTAAAATCCATTTTCGTGAAAAAAGTGATGGATGGCATACGAAAGTCCGTGACGAATACGAAAAACGGCCCCAAAAGTATTTGTTCTGAATCGAAGATGTGCCTGTTCACGCAGGAAATCAAGCTTGTGCTTTTTGGGCTGCATCACTGTTTTTTGCACTTCTTCAGGAGCGGCATCGCCAATTATCTCAATCGATTCAACTTGTATTTCATGGGATTGCCCCTTTCCTTCAGATGCTACGAGTGTGCCTTTTACTCCAATTGCCGCGCCTGTAGTCACGCGTTTAAGGATTGCTTCTTCGAAATCTTCGTAATCGAGAACAGCTTGCAATGTGTGAATGGTTGAGCCGTCGTTAATCTGGATAAATCGCTTACTTCTGAATGCGCGTACCCAGCCCTGTACGAGTACTTTTGATCCTTCTTTTGGTTGTGCTAATATTTCACTGATTTTCGTACGTTTCATGTGCCTTTTTTTGATCTCTGCAAAAATAGAAAGAATCAGCACATACGAATAGCTCGCTATCGACTTTTCCAGTCTTACTTCGCGACATACATGACATCACCCGTTACCATTCATTTTTTTGAGTGTTTTGTGCACATGTGAAACACTACAGTTGAATTTTCCAGCAATGGTCGCCAGTTTAAGTTTTTTATTTTCCCGCATTTCGCAAATTGCTTGACGATCTTCGTCATTTAGGGGGTCCTTTCTTCCCATAGGATTCTTGCTGCCTTTTGGACCATATTTCCTACGTCGTTTTTCCCAGAGGTCTGAATTATCTCGCCTACCAGTTTCGAAGCCGAGCCGGATGGATTCTGAGAAAGATGCCCAGGATAAGTTTTCTATACTATTGTTTGTAAGATCTTCGTCCTTGTGAATGACGATCTTTTTAGTGCGTGGATGATGGTTTTTTATAAATGTAAGCGCTAGAAGCTTGTGAGGATAAACGGTTTTCCTTTTACCTTTATCGTTCACTAAATCAGTCATTAAAAAACGGTTCTTGGGGTGCTTGCGCAATCGTTTTTCTTTACTTCTGAAATGTACCGTTCTTCCCGATTTATATTTTTTTGTTCGCTCCCTCGACCGAATACTTCCTTTGGTAGAAATCTCGTAATCAGTAAAACCAGGTATCTTTTCCCAACGCTCCTCCATAACTCAAAGTAATTTTTATTCCAACAAGTTTGTGAATCAATTGTTTAACTGTCATTGCGTGAACACTAGATTTTTAATATAAGGTGATATATCGTTTTTAACACGATTCACGAATGTTTATGTTGGATGATCTCGCACAGTGCACTAGTCCTGCCATACTTACAGAATATATTTTTATCTTTAGCTCACAAGAATGAATTTATGCCAGAAAATAAAAGAACAAAAGCTCAGGAAGCCACGCAGGCTATCGAACGAATTTATATTACGATGCGCCACTTGTTTAACAGAGGGTTTTACAAGCCTATGGGTGTGTCTGGAACAACGCTTCGAGAAGGATTGCTCGAATTACAGCCGGAAATATATGGTTCGATTGCCGAAGAAAAGGTGGAGTTGAACGGACTCATTTACGTGCTGGATCGCTTACCAGAAGGAATCGAAGAGTGCAGCGCCATCAACTTAACTGGGGATGAAGGATATCGATTGTCAAAAATACCTCCCATTATTCCACCGAAGCGTCGACGCAATTGTTACCGGGTTGATGATCATCAGATGAATATAGAAATCACACGAGGGCGATCCGATATATATGATGTTTTAACGCATCTGACATTCTTGTTTATCGAGTCCCACAAAATTGCACAAAGAGCAGTTATTGACGATGACGGTAAGCTTACTCGGGAATGGCAAATTCTGGAGCAAACAGTACTCAAAAAAAAGGTCACCAACAAAGAATTAGAAATTGCTTTTGTTCACACGGCTAACATTTTAGGGCGCACTTTTGAAGAAGTGCTGGTTATTCACAGGATGTTGGATAAAAATAATCCTTCCCGATTATTGCGCGTCATTTATTGGCTTGGACGACTGGCGATCGATGAATTGCTGGATGAAAATAAACGCATGATTATGTTTAGTTCTGTTCTGCGCGAGCGATTGGGACATCATATCCACGGAGACCGCTGGGCAAATAACATTAAAAGTTTGTTAGAGCAACATGGATTAATTGATCGACCTATTCATATTATAAGTGCTAACATGCACAGCGTGATGAATTTTCTTTATGCCAAACAAACGCTCAAAGGTAAGTCAAAGGCAACAGGGAAAAAAGACGTTTTTGAAATGCTGAGTCAACCCGATAATGAAAAGCAGCGAGAACAGATTTTAGCGCTAGCGGAAAAAATGGGTATGACCTATTATAAGGATACATCGGGCACAAATATAGATGTTCAGTTGTTTGATCTGTCTAAAATAGATCTTTCTTCTAGCTTTTTGCCAGGTGATTCTTCCAATGATGTGCTCATTGTTATGGATTATGCTTTTGGTGAGCAGGCCTATGAAACGATGGATGAATTGCTCAAACCGTTCAAGAAAGCGAAAGATGGTCCGCGAAAAATCGACGTAAAATCGGTTTCTATTATGGGTAAGGCAGGGATCTTGAATGGGATCAAAGGAGACATTATGATTCCTTCAGCGCATATTTTTGAAGGAACAGCGGATAACTACCCATTCGACAATATATTGCAAAAATCAGACTTCGAGGGAGAAGGGTTGTCGGTCTGTGAAGGTCCTATGATTACCGTTTTAGGAACTTCTCTGCAAAATAAGGAAATGTTGAGGTATTTTAAAAAGTCAACATGGAATGTTATAGGTTTGGAGATGGAAGGAGCCCATTATCAAAAAGCGATTCAGGCTGCATCCAAAATTCGGAACAGCATTGGAAAAGATGTCCGCATCGCTTATGCTTATTACGCATCAGATAACCCGCTTGAAACCGGGAGCACGCTGGCATCGGGAGGACTTGGCTTGACGGGTGTCAAACCAACTTATTTAATAACAGAAAAGATTCTCATGCAAATCGTGGGTCAGAAAGACAACTGATGTCTCTGGTTTCCCTTCTGTATGTGTAATCTGATATACAGTTCGTTCGTCTCTTTGAAGGTGTAAACACATCTCCTTTTGATTATCCTGAATGAATTCGTTACTTTTGTATAGTATTTTTAGAAAAAAATAAAATCGATGAGTGAAACACAAGAAAAATTAAACTACAAGGTAAAAGATATAAGCCTTGCAGATTGGGGAAGAAAAGAAATACGACTGGCCGAAGCAGAAATGCCGGGTTTAATGTCGTTGAGAGAAGAGTACGGTAAGGAAAAGCCATTGAAAGGTGCCAGAATTGCTGGATGTTTGCACATGACTATCCAAACGGCGGTATTAATTGAAACGCTGGTAGAACTTGGAGCTGACGTAACATGGTCTTCATGTAACATTTTTTCAACGCAGGATCATGCTGCAGCGGCTATCGCGGCAGCGGGGGTTCCTGTTTTTGCCTGGAAGGGTATGAACGAGGAAGAATTTGATTGGTGTATTGAACAAACACTGCACGCTTTTGACGGTGGTCAGTCTTTGAATATGATTCTGGACGATGGTGGTGATTTAACCAACATGGTTTTTGATAAATACCCTGAATTAGCAAAAGAAATTAAAGGTCTCTCAGAAGAAACAACAACTGGTGTACACCGCTTGTATGAACGTATGAAGAATGGTACGTTAGTAATGCCAGCGATCAATGTTAATGATTCTGTTACAAAGTCTAAGTTTGATAACAAATACGGATGTAAAGAATCATTAGTTGATGCCATTCGCCGTTCGACGGATACAATGATGGCTGGTAAAGTTGCTGTTGTTTGTGGTTATGGAGACGTTGGTAAAGGTTCTGCAGCTTCTCTGCGAGGTGCAGGAGCTCGAGTTATTGTTACAGAAATAGATCCAATTTGTGCCCTTCAAGCAGCAATGGACGGTTTTGAAGTTAAGCAACTCGACACTGTAGTGGATCGTGTGGATATCGTAGTGACAACAACAGGGAACAAAGATATCGTTGTTGGTCGTCACTTTGAAGCGATGAAGGACAAGACGATCGTGTGTAACATTGGGCACTTCGATAACGAGATTGATGTGGCTTGGTTAAATTCAAACGCACAGAATAAATCAGAAATTAAACCTCAGGTTGATCTTTACGAGCTTGGAGGAAAAGAAATTATTCTTTTGGCTGAAGGTCGTTTGGTAAACTTAGGTTGTGCTACCGGACATCCATCTTTCGTGATGTCTAACTCATTCGCTAACCAAACGCTCGCACAAATGGAGCTTTGGAACAATAGCGATAAGTATGAAAACAAAGTTTACATGCTTCCCAAGCATCTTGACGAGAAAGTAGCAGAACTTCACCTTTCTAAAATTGGAGTGGAATTAGAATCACTTTCTAAAGATCAAGCGGATTATATTGGAGTAGATGTTAAAGGTCCTTACAAGCCTGAACACTATCGCTATTAGTCGTTGATTATACACTAGTTTATTGAAGCAAAAAGTTACTCGAAAGGGTGACTTTTTGCTTTTGATCTTGATTGTTCTTTTCTAAACATATCAAAGATCAACCCATTCTCCTTATGTTTAATTTTATTGTTACATTTATGGAGTAATTAACGTAAACTGGCACACATGAAATTAATTATTTTCACTTTATCGCTTTG
>CAYFTH010000024.1:0-33044 GCA_964346075.1 uncultured Fluviicola sp.
TAATAAAGTTTTTGTGTTGATAACTTTAGACTAAAAAAAGTGTGAGTTTGCCCTGTTAAACCGAGGTTAAAAGTAATGATGATCAGATTTTTTTGTTGAGCGGAGAATAATACTAAATTTAACATGTAAATAGAGACAAATGAAAATCTTAGGAATCGTGGGATCAGCTTCAAAAAATAGTGGTAACGAAGCACTATTAAATGATGTTGCTGGTAAACTAGTGAAAAATGAAGAAATGTGTGTCTATAAGAGGTTGCGGGATTGGCCTTTATTCCGGCCGGAGGATTTGGAAGCTGAACAACCTTCAACCGTTCTCAAGTTTAAGGAGTTGATAGAAAATGCCGATGCTGTGATCATTGCAACGCCTGAATATGCTCACAATATTCCTGCGGTGCTCAAAAATATGTTCGAGTGGTGCACGGCTTCGGGAGAATTTAATGATAAACCTGTTTTAGCCTTGACCTATGCTCCTCAAGCTCCACGAGGTGAATACGCTATGAAATCGCTGCTATTTACCCTACAGACTTTAAAAACTCGGGTAAAAGCACAGTTGCCTCTTTACAAAACCGAACTTCCCTACGACGGAAAAACGATTGACTGGAATGATGATCAGCTTCAATTAGTGGAAGAGGCCGTGCGGTTGTTGCAAGATTAGTGCGTTTGAATTCAACGCGTTAGGAGTTGAGCTTGTTAAGGATTATGTTCTGACGGCTTAGACGAAGCATCTTCCGTATTTTTCTGGTCGTTATTTATTACTTCTTTATCCTCGCTTAATAATTCGTGTGTTTTGGTGTTATACTTTCCTTTTAAGTCATCCATCAGTGACTTTTTCCATAAAGGCACACCGACAAAATAAGATGCACGACCAATTAAATGGGCACCTATAGGGGCGGTAAGTAGTAAAAAGAGAATAATGGCAACAGCTCTGGTCGTGATAGACGTTTCACCAAAATGAAGCGCCATACCCGTTAATATCAATCCCACACCTAGAGTAGCGGCTTTGGTAGTGACTGAAATGCGTAGGAATAAGTCAGGCATCCGTAAAATACCAACGGCAGCCAATAATATAAAAAGTGTGCCGATAGAGATTAAACTTATAATAACAATATCAGTCATTTTTCTTTCGTTTTTCGAGGTAATAAGAAAAAGCAACCGTTCCCAAAAATGCAATGAGCGCGAATATCATAGCAATATCGAGGAAGGCGGATTGATCAGAGATCATCGCGTAAACTGCAATCGTAGCGATACCGATGGTGATTAATAAGTCGAGAGCTACAACGCGATCCGATAATGCAGGACCTATCAAAAACCGAATGAACACCAGTAAAATGGAAATACTCAGTATCGGTAAAATGATATATACTAAAAATGCATCTATAGTCATCGTAAAATATTCAATATGCGTTTTTCAAATCCGTGTTTAATATCAGCAATAAATGCTTCTTTATCTTCTACATACATAGCATGAATATACAATACTTTGCGATCTTCTGAAACATCTAAACTTAAAGTTCCCGGAGTGAGCGAAATAACATTAGCTAAAAAAGCAATTTCCAGATTTGTTTTCGATTCTAATGGATATCTTACAATACCTGGTGTCATATAAAATTTTGGTGTTACTACATCAGCTGCCACCTGGATGTTCGCCTTAATCAGGGCATATAGAAAATAAAAAAGAAAACCTACGAGCCGCGGCGCAATCCGGTAATACTTTTGACTGCGTTCGTTCCGACTCACCACCCACAACACCAGAAAACTGAGCAGAAAACCAAAAATAAAGTTAATCGTCACTAAGCTTCCTGTTAAGAATACCCATACGACGGTTAACATGATATTTAATAGGAATTGTACTTTCATAATTCATCAGTTTTTTGACGGGAAAACAGCTTTAATATACGTTTCTGGATGCATGAGGTCGTGACCAATACGTTCTGCTACTATTTGAATGTGCTCTGAAAAGAAGCTATAGTAAAGTGTTACACCAATAAGAAATGCTATCGGAAGGATCATCGCTGTTTTTTCGCGGCGGTCAAATTGATCAAAATACTTGAGTTTTTTCAATTTGGCGGTCTCGAGCTCTTTCTTTGCAAACGTATCGTTCCAAACCTTAGCGATAATAATAAGCGTTATTAAACTCGCAAAAATAAAGGCTAACAACATGCCAATATTCCCGGTTTCGTAACTCGCTCCAAACAACGAAATTTTAGGCCAAAATCCAGACAGTGGAGGGATACCGACTAATGCAAATAGGGGGATTGCGAACAATAGTGACAGTCTGGGATAGTTATTCATCATTCCTCCCATGTTATACAATTTGGTGTTTCCAAATATTCTGAAAAATACACCACCCATCATGAAAAGCGTAGTCTTAACGATGATATCGTGAAACATATAGAATACGGCACCGATCAGTGCTACTTCAGTGAAGAGACTTAAACCACCTACCATAAAACCAATATGACAAATAATCAAGTAAGAAAATACGCGTAAGACATCTTTTTGAACCAAAGCTCCGATACCTCCAAAGAAGATTGTAAAGATCGCAATCACGGCCAATATCATCTGATTCATTTCACTCAGTGGAAAAATAAGCGTAAACGTCCGTATCATTGCATAAACGCCTACCTTAGTCAAGAGTCCACCAAAAAGTGCAGAAACTGCCGCAGGTGGTGTATGGTACGAAGCGGGTAGCCAAAAATAGAGGGGGAAGACGCCTGCTTTTACTCCAAATCCAATAAAAAATATCAGACTGATGGTATCCACAATTCCCGTGTTTTCTATCGTTGGAATTACCCGGCCTAATTCGGCCATATTCAGCGTCCCTGTAACACCGTAAAGCATTGCTATTCCTGTGAGGAAAACAATGGAAGAAAGCATATTCAGCGTGAAATACTTAACAGCTCCTTCGATTTGAATCTTTCTCCCTCCAATTGTCAATAATACAAATGAAGAAATGATAATAACTTCAAACCATACGTACATATTAAAGATATCTCCTGTCAGGAATGCACCACTCAAGCCCATGATCAAAAAGTGGAACATGGCGTAGTAACCAAATTTAACCCGAGCCGAAACCATATTCGCATTGGAATAGATGGAGAGTACAAAGCCCACAATATTTGTGAGTAAAACGAGTGATACAGCCAGTAAATCAGCCACCATTGTAATACCGAATGGCGCTTCCCAATTCCCCAATTGAGTAGTTTGTGTTCCATTCTGATAGACAAAATAAAAGAGCGCTGCAGCAATAAATAAGTTGACCGAACTGCCAACTATGCTGAGAACACGTTGCCAATTAGGCCTTCTCCAAAAGAAAAGAAGAATGACAGCAACAATAATTTGTCCTAGAATAGGGAATATGCTCAAGTTTTCTATCATTCGATGTCGTCCGTTTTATTCATGGCGTCTATGTCGTCCGTTTGCAGAACCTTATAAGCGCGCTTAATGAGTACAATTGCAAATGATTGTAAACCAAAACTGATGACAATGGCTGTTAAGATCAGAGCTTGTGGTACTGGATCGGCAAAAATACCTTCAATGTGGTGGCTGTCTTTAGGGATGATTGGCGGTTGACCTTTAACCAAACCACCCATCAGAAATATCAGTAGGTTAACACCATTACCGAGCACAACGATTCCTATGATCAATTTTACGAGGCTGCGTCTCAAAATGAGATATATACCAGCAGCATATAAAATTCCAGTCATTATAGCTAGTAGTATTTCCATCGTTTATGCTTGTTCAGAGATTGTAAAAATAATGGTGAGACATACACCAATCACCACCAAATAAACACCCGTATCGAAAAACAATGCACTTCCCACTTTTCCAATCACGGGCAGAGCTTCTGGATACCAAACACCAGTCATCATCGGTAATCCTTCAAAAATAATGGGAACTATGGCACTCCCGAGTGCTAGCATCAACCCTGTTGGGATCAGAAAACCGGGATGAATACGCAATAAAAAGCGCGATTTTTTCAGTCCGTTGGCAAAAGCATGTAAAATAAATGCGATGGAGGCAATCAATCCTCCAATAAAGCCACCACCAGGCAAATAATGCCCTCTCAACAACACAAAGACTGAGAATAATATCAACAGCGGTAATAATGTACGTGATACTGTAGTTAAAATAATACTTTTCATAGTTTATTTTTCGTGTTTCTTGAGGTACAATTTTAATAGTGCAAAAACTCCTATTGCGGCAATAGAAAGCACCGTAATTTCAATGATAGTATCAAATCCTCTAAAATCCACAAGGATAACATTGACAATATTCTTTCCTTTTGCTAATTCATAGGCATTTTCTGCATAAAAAGCTGTAGTTGTTTTTAAAGGAGTCTCATTCATGATTTCAATAATCGTAAAAGCCAAGAATGTACCGAAAGATGTTGCTATAATTCCATCGCGAATGCGATTGGTAGCATTAGAAAGTTTTAAATATTTCGGTAATCGATAAAGCACAAGAACAAACAAGATAACCGTTAATGTATCGATTGAAAATTGAGTCATGGCAAGGTCTGGAGCGCTGTAGAAAAGAAATATAAAGCACATCGAGTAACCTAAAACGCCCATTCCTGCTATCGCCGAGAGTCGTGATTTTGTGAAAACCGTGTAAAGAATCGATAAGACCATGATTAGACAAACAACTATTTCGCTGATTTCCAATCCCCTTATTTCTTTTAGACTTAAAAATATGCGTGGATTAATGAAAATATGAACGCCGAAAACAATGGTTAGCAAAACCAAGAGGATCATTACATATCTTCTCAGATAACCATTTTGAAAGACACGGGTTAAGAAATAAGCAAATTGTTCAAAATAGTTGGCAGTTTGTAACACGATGTTTTTCGGTGAAATATGCTCCAGTCGGTGTATGGCGCGCTCTTTTTTATGAGAAATTTTCCAGAATTTATAAATCAGTAAACCGCCGGCTATGGTGATGGCACTGAGCACGAGAATAAAAGTGAATCCATGCCATAATTTTAAATGCGGAGCGGTTCCTGAACTTAATTCATTCGTGATTCCATGCACAAATAGATGATCGATGATTCCGGGGAATACGCCGAAAATAATACCTGTCACTGCCAAAATTAATGGTGCCAGCCACATAATAAAATGTGGTTTTTTGACAGTCTCAATTGTCGAGGGAACTTGTCCTGCAAAAGGTTTCCATCCCACCGCGAATCCAGCAAAAACCATAAAAATATTGGTGATGACAGCAACTGTAGTGAGCAGACCTGAATAGGGACTGTGCAGCGTTGATTCATAAATGAGGTCTTTGCCTACAAAACCTACGCTCGGAGGAATTCCTGCACTGGAAATAGCTGCTAAAAGTCCAGCGATAGAAAGGGGAAGCAAGAATTTGCGAAGTCCCCCCAGTTTTGTAATGTCACGTGTACCCGTCTGGTGATCAATGGTACCAGTAACTAAAAAGAGAGATGCTTTGTAGAGCGCATGAACAATAATAAATACGATCGCCGCCCCAATTGATAGGGCTGTTCCTATACCCAGCAAAAAAACAATAATACCTAGTGCGCCGATGGTGGAATACGCTAAAATCCCTTTTAAGTCAGTCCTGAAGAGGGTGTGGAAAGCGGCATATAACATGGTGAATCCACCGAAAACCAGCAGTATAAGATGGAAATAGTCGTTCATTGAAAAATGGGGAGAGAAACGTAGTATAAGATAGATTCCTGCTTTGACCATCGTTGCCGAGTGTAAATAGGTCGAAACTGGAGTAGGTGCCTTCATAGCTCCGGGTAGCCAAAAATGAAAGGGAAATTGAGCGGATTTTGTGAAGGCAGCTAAAAACAAAAAAATGAGTAGATAGAGGGAGTAGGGATGTTCTGAAAAAACAGCCGGATGTTGCAGCATTTCAGAAATGGTATAGGTCCCTGTTAAGGTTCCGAGTAAAACGGCAAAGGCCAGCAGCGATAAACCACCAAGCCCCGTAATGCTCAGTGCCGTTATAGCAGATTTCCGCGAAGAACGATCGGTATTGTTGAACCCAATGAGGAAAAAGGAGCTAATGCTCGTTAATTCCCAAAAAATAAATAATGTGATCAGATTATTAGCTGCTACAAGTCCCAGCATTGCACCCATAAAAATACTCAGATAGGCATAAAAGCGCATCAAATGGCGATGTCCTTTTAAATATTTGATGGTGTATATGAACACCAGGCTTCCAATACCCGTGATCAACAAGGTGAATAGCGTTGCCAGACCGTCAATGCGAAAATCAAAATTAATGTCAAGTGAAGGAACCCATTTTATCGAAGAATCAAAAACTTGACCGGCACTGGTGCCTGGCAAATAACTCAGGAAATAAAAGAATAAACTTACCGGGAGCAGAGACGCAAACCATGTTATACGTCGAAATGATTTCTGGCCCATTGCAAATAAAAGCAAGCCAAAAAGAAAACTCGATAATATGACAAACAAGAGCGTCGACATGGTTGCAAAAATACAAGGATTTTCACGCAATTTCAATAGCGTATGAAAAATAAACGCTGGCCTTTGCTATCCAAATACGTCCTTTTATTTTCGTTTCGTCTTTCTTTTAAATTTTTTGCGTTTCACCTTTTCGTGGGGGCGATAGTTTTTTTTCTTTTTTTCTTTCTTCGACTCAGCATTTTTATCACCTTCTCCAATGACGTGCTGTTGAGGGTTTACTGTTGGTGCGTCGTGGATACTCGGTGCTTCTTCATCCGGAATTAACTGTGCTGTTCGCTCCACTGAATCTGGAAGGTCCTCCATCGGAACAGTTTGCTTCATATACTTCTCAATGCGGGCGAAAAATTCCCGCTGCTCATCCTGGATAAGTGAAATAGTGGTTCCTTCGTTCGTTTTTCGTCCGGTACGACCAATGCGGTGCATGTATCCTTCAGGTTCTTCTGGAATATCAAAATTGATCACATGCGATACATCTTCGATATCGATTCCTCGTGCTACCAAATCGGTAGCAATTAATCCCTGAAGTTGACCATCTTTAAAATCGGCAACCATCCTCAAACGATTATTCTGCGATTTATTACTGTGTATGACCCCGAAACGATCTGGAAAATCTTGTTCTAGCTTTTCAAATACGAGATCTGCGTATCGTTTGGATCGTGTAAAAACAAAAGCCCTTGCATTTTCATGACACTCGAAAAAATAGCGCAAAAAGTTGTATTTCGTCAAAAAATTCGAAGCAAGGTAAGCCACTTGTCGAATTTGTTCAAGCGGTGTTCCAGTGGGGGCAGCCTCTATCAATTCAGGATTCGCAAAATATTCGCGAGCCAGTAATTTTACTTCCTCAGTAATGGTAGCCGAAAATAGTAAGTTTTGTCGTTTGGTGGGGAGCTGATCTATGATACGTTGAATTTGCGGACGGAAGCCGAGATTCAGCATTTCATCGCATTCGTCAATGACGAGTTTTTTTATTGAATTAAAACGCAAAATACGTGTCATACCAAGATCGTATACACGACCCGGAGTACCGACCAATATATCACAACCTTCATGAACAGCTTTTTTTTGAGTATTCATATTCGTTCCACCATACACTGCCAGTACACGCGTGAACATGTGGGACGTGAGTTCTTCAATTTCCGAAGCGACCTGCGTTGCAAGTTCGCGAGTTGGTACAAGTATAAGCGCGCGCGGAGCACGTTGATCACTATATTTCAGTTCTCGTATAAGCGGTAAAAGATAGGTGAGTGTTTTCCCGGTACCCGTTTGAGCAATACCAATAACATCGCGTCCACTTAAAATGGAAGGTATAGCTTTGTGTTGTATCGCTGTAGGCGTATGAATCTGTTGCTCTTCCAGCGCAGCTAAAAGTGGTTTTGGAAGTTTTAAATTATCAAATGCTATCATGTTATCGTATTACTTTAACGCGTTGGTTTGCATCAATTTTTATAATGGATGAGGGATTTGTCATTGTTTCGTGCATGCGCTCTTCGAGGATAAAATCTACGTTTTCAGTGATGGCTGATTCTATAGTTGAATAAGATGTAGGTGATGGGTTCCCTGAAGTATTGGCGCTCGTAGAAACAATAGGACGCCGTAACCCACGTATTAATTGCTGACACAAGGGGTCGCTAGTCACCCGTATACCTAGTGAGCCATCGTCAGCGAACAACTTTTCCGGGAGGTTGAACGGTGTGTCGTAGATGATTGTTAGCGGTCGTTCTGCATAATCAATGAGATCGTAACAAACATCAGGAATAGCTTTGACATAACGTTCAAGCATAGCTACAGAATCAACGAGCACGATGAATGATTTGGTTGCTGGACGTTGTTTGATCCGATAGATACGTTCAATAGCTTCTGTATCCGAAGCGTCACAACCGATTCCCCAAATAGTATCTGTAGGGTAGAGGATGGTTTTACCCTCGCGCAGTGCATCTACTCCTGCTTTAATGACTTCGTTATTTCTCATTATTCAACACTTCTTCTGTGAACATCATTATGTTCTTCTTCAATATCGTCTTTCACTTTTTTGATGGATTTCGTGAGTAAAAACAGATCTTGAGTACTGTGCTGGTTGATCCATTTAAACCCTTCATTTTCACCATCAATAGCTATCGCCATATTGTAAAATAGTTTAAAATCATTTTTGTTGAGCCAATGTAATGCTTGTTGGTTACCTTCGGCTGCATTAATCATGGCCATCACATGCGGATAACCATTTTCCATCAACCAGTCTCTTGCTTTGTCTTTGAGTTTGATGGCATGAGCAGCCATTACCAGTTCTTTATAACCATTGTCGAGCAAATACTTAAGCAGATCGGCATTACCTTCAATTGCTTTAGCCCATGCAATAATGATTTTGGGATGATAATTAAACGGCTGGATCGCTAATCGCGTCGGTTTTTTCTTTTCAGAATCTCCTTTATATTTCTTTTTGCGTTTAAAGAATTTGACCATTGGCTTAACTTTCAACTTAACGCACAAATTTAGCCATTTAAATGTTTAAACCACAAATAGAATTGTGTTATTATTATTATGCTAATATGGTGCCTGTGATGGCTGGTCATTCGATGAGAAATGATTCAATCATACCTCATTGCCTTTTCAATGGCGGAATTATTGTGTCTTGATCTAAAAATAAATGTCTGATAACCAATTTCCTTGCAGACAGGATATGAGTATAATTTTTTTGCTCAGTGGTCGGGTTGAAAATACTG
Organism: uncultured Fluviicola sp.; assembly: GCA_964346075.1. GTDB lineage: Bacteria > Bacteroidota > Bacteroidia > Flavobacteriales_D > Crocinitomicaceae > Brumimicrobium. The sequence goes on from CAYFTH010000024.1 coordinate 9,173, forward strand.
AAACTGAATACAATCGATTCCGTCCGCAACATTCAAAATACAATACCATAGCATTTGGTGAATTTTCTTTACTTTTGAACGACTTTAGAAGTGAGGAAATGACTGTAACGATGGATGCAGTATATCAGTTGAGAAGCCAGCTTTTTAAGATAATTTGCGATAGGATAAAATAAAAATGACCGGCGAGTAGTGGAGGAAAGAAAAACATATTTTGTTGATGTATTATTGCCCGTGCCAATTCACAATACCTTTACTTATCGTGTACCTTTTGAACTCAATGGGTTCTTAAAAACGGGGGTACGGGTTGTCGTCCCTTTTGGTAAGGGAAAGCTACAAACGGGACTTATTGTTCGGGTTCACGAAGAGGTTCCTTCGGGCTATCAATCAAAATATGTAGAATCTATCCTGGATGAACGCCCTATCATTACAGGGAAACAATACAAACTTTGGAATTGGGTGGCTGAGTATTACATGGCTCCATTGGGGGATGTCATGAATGCAGCTTTGCCGAGTAATTTTAAGTTGGGAAGTGAAACAAAGGTGATTTTGCACCCAGAGCATGAGGTGAATCAAGAACAATTGACAGATCGCGAATTTCAGGTTTTTGAAGCCTTAGAAATTCAAGAAGAACTCCATCTCAAGGATATTTCCGATATTCTCGGTATCAAAAATGTACAGCCAGTCATCAAATCGATGATTGACAAACGGGTTCTTATTACAAAAGAAGAGTTGCGTCATAAATATACGCCTAAAACACAATTATTCGTGGAATTGGCGGAGGCTTATCGCAATGAGAATGCGCTAGAGCAACTGCTCGATGAATTTTCCGCCGATCAACGCAAAAAAAAACAAATGGATGCCTTACTTACCCTGCTTCATCTCCAGGGCGGAAAGCGTAAACAGGCCGTATCACGAAAAGCGATGGAAGAAAAAGGCGCTTCTATATCATCCATGAATACCCTCGAAAAACACGGGATATTACAACTCGTGCGAAAGCAAATTTCACGGTTAGGCGCTAAGGAGGAGGACGTGACTCCTCTGAAAGATTTATCCGCGGATCAGTCAGCAGCATTAACTTCCATCAAAACTGATTTCGAATCACAAAATGTAGTGTTATTGCACGGTGTTACAGGTTCCGGTAAAACAGAGGTTTATGTGGAGTTGATCAAGGAACAGATTGAACAAGGTAAACAAGTACTCTATTTATTGCCCGAAATTGCTTTGACGACACAACTTATAGAGCGGCTATCAAAATATTTTGGTGACAAGGTAGGCGTATATCATTCGCGGTTTAACCAGAATGAAAGGGTTGAAATTTGGAACGAATTGCTCAATGGTAATGGAAAACGGTTTCAGATTATTTTAGGTGCTCGAAGTGCTGTTTTTTTACCGTTTAGAAATTTAGGTTTAATCATCGTTGACGAAGAACATGAAAGCTCCTTTAAGCAATATGATCCGAGTCCGCGCTATAATGGTCGTGACACGGCGATAGTGCTCAGGTCATTTCACGATGCAAAAGTGTTAATGGGGTCGGCAACTCCAGCGCTTGAGTCGTTTTACAATGCAAAACAAGGAAAATATGGTCTTGTAACACTTGATAAACGTTTTGGAGATATACAAATGCCAGAAATCTTTACGGCTGATATTCGTAAAGAAAAGAAGGAGAAGACCATGCAATCAGATTTTTCGAAATTTCTGATTGACCACATGAAAGCAGCCCTTGAGCGCGAAGAACAGATTATTCTATTTCAAAATAGAAGGGGTTATAATCCTATTTGGGCTTGTGAAATTTGCGGATGGAATCCGAATTGTAAAAATTGTGATGTCTCGCTCACGTATCATAAGAAAAGTAATATTCTCAAGTGTCACTACTGTAGTTATTTTACACCTCCTGTGGGTTCTTGCCCCGAATGTGGTAGTAATCGACTCAAAATGGTTGGTTTTGGAACCGAAAAGATCGAAGATGAATTGAGTATCATTTTGCCGGGTGTGCGCGTTCAACGGCTCGATCTCGACACGACACGACAAAAAAATAGTTATGAGAAAATCCTGAGTGATTTTCAGGATCGTAAAATTGATATTCTCGTAGGAACGCAGATGGTTACTAAAGGATTGGATTTTGATAATGTTTCTTTGGTGGGAATACTGGATGCAGATATGATGCTCAGACGCCCAGATTTTAGGTCGTTTGAACGAAGCTATCAACTAATGTCTCAAGTGGCAGGACGCGCCGGAAGAAAATCAAAACGAGGTACTGTAGTGATTCAGACTTACGATCCGGACCACTGGGTTATTCGATATGTCATAGAACACGATTACCAATCCATGTATAAGCATGAGCTCATTGAGCGGGAAAACTATTTTTATCCGCCATTCTATAAAATGCTTCATATAACCTTAAAACACCGTCAGTCGGAGCGGGTTGAAATGAGTGCAGAAGAACTTGCACAGCAATTGAAACAAGTATTTGGAAGCCGTGTTTTGGGACCAGAATCACCTCTTGTTCAGCGGATTCAAAATCAGTTTTTAAAAGTGATTCGGTTAAAAGTGGAACGTGGTGCGTCCCAAAAAAATGTGAAGCAACATTTGCGAAAAATAATTGATAAGTTTTATGCAAACAGCATGAATAAGCCCGTTCGAATCATCATAGATGTGGATCCGATGTGATATAGAAACCAGGATGCCGCTTAAGATTATTGTTCTTTTTTCAATCCAAAATCAATCAGCGCTTCATCGCGGTATAGATCATTCTCGTAATCAATGTCTGACTTTTGCGCTAACAAGGAAAAGCTCAAGGATTGCTCCTTTAACGTTGCAATGGTTTCGTTAATCAGGTGAGGGGTACTCCAGCTTTTATCGCGAAAAAGCCCTGGAATCAACTTGCGCATGCCCAATAGATAGTATCCGCCATCAATTGCAGGACCTATCACCACGTCATTCGTTGCTAAAGCAGTGAAAGCATCATGTATATCCTCTTCATTGATTTCAGCACAATCAGATCCGATGATGACTACTTTTTGATAACCTGCCTCAAAACTAGCTTTAAAAGCAGCAACCATTTTCTGACCGAGATCACCATTGATTTGTTTTTTTTTATCAAAATACGCCTCGCTCCAGCGATCATCATTTTGAATGCTATTTGAATAATAAACGCACTTATCTGCTACAACCTTTTCAGAGAACCGAACCGTGTGATCTAACAATTGCCGATAGATATTCAAAGCTGTTTCATCACCGACGGTGGCGGCTAAACGCGTTTTACATTTCCCCAGCTCCGGATTCTTTGTAAAAATAAGTAATTGTCGTTCATTCATAAACTACGGGTGCTTTTTTTATCCAACGTCCCCAGAAACGATTATAACCGTGGATCTTTTCGGTTTGTCGCCCCGTGGAATCTTCCAAAGGTCGAAACTGTTCGGCCCATAAAAATGCTCCGCCATAAAGATTTTTCACATCTTCGAAGCCGTTTTCTTTCATTTTCTTCCCTATATTCTGACTGCGTACACCAATGGAACAATAAACGACTACAGGTTGATCGCGGTCTAACGTATCAATTAAGTCCCATTGCAGTTTATCGTAACCTACATGAATGGATTGAGGTAAATGACTCGTTTCATATTCCACCTTTTCACGTGTATCAAGAATCGTGACAGTAGCGCCTTGATGAATCCATTTTTCGACAGTATCGGGAGGTATTGTTGGAAAATCATATTTGCGCTCCACCATGTTTTTATAGCGCGGTTCAATTTCCTGAGCAGTAATGAACGGTGCTGCACAAGTGAAGGCTATCAATATGCAAAGTGTTCGAAATATCATCATAATTTATGTTGTTGTCCCCTGACAGCTTGATCCTGCTCCCGCAGTGCATCCATAACAATGCTGTCCTGTAACAATGGTGCGATCGTAAAGTGTTTTTTCATCAAAATTACTCACATGTTGACGATCGTTATCCACTTTTAACTGTAACATTTGGTTGAAGTCACAGTCGTACAAATAACCTTCCCAGTCTACAGAAATGGTGTTTTTACACATCACATTCTCCGCAGCTGCGGGGTTAAAGGCATTGATGAGTGTTTCCATGTAATCCTCGTATTTATCCGCTGCGAGTAAGAAATCGAGGTACCTCGAAATTGGCAAATTGGTAATGGTATATAATCGATCGAAATCGATGTCCCAATCTTCTTTTAATCTTATTTTGTAATCTTGTTCAAGTGCTTCTTGTGCCGGAGGAAGATTCGCTCCACCAGGATTATAGACCAAATGTAAGTCAAGATCGCTGCCTGATTTACCATACCCGAGTTGATTCAAATTTTGCAGCGCCTCAATGGAACGATTAAAAACCCCCGATCCACGCTGTTTATCAACATTTTCTTTAGAGTAACAGGGCATCGATGCAATGACTTCAATACCATGCTCTTTAAAGAATGCAGGAAATGTTCGGAAATTTTTATTGGAAACGAGGATAGTCAGGTTAGAACGGACAATGGTGTGCACACCTCTCTCCGAAAGTTCTTCAACTAACCACTTAAAGTGCGGGTTCATTTCGGGAGCTCCACCCGTTAGATCAACCGTTTTAACAGCTGTTTGATCAATAATTTTAAGGACGTCTTTTAACGTTTCTTTGGTCATAATTTCCTTCCGGTCCGGACCTGCGTCAACATGACAGTGTTCGCACGTCAGATCACACATGTAACCCAAATTGAGCTGCAATATTTCCAGGGTTCTTGGACGGAATGGGAGCTGATCATGTTCTTCGAGTTGAGCGTTGAAGCCTTTACCGACACGCCGCTCGTGCTCAAGCAAATTGATCTGATTGTCCGCTTCGGCGAGATAACTTTTTCTCCGTTGTAATGATTGGAGTTTTTTCTTCTTTTTATTTTCTGCAACTTTAGTCATAAACCTAATTTCTTTGTATTATTGATAGTCGGTTTTTATTCAGATTCCTTACATAGTTACGTAAAAATAATTTTTTTGGATTTCTAAAAGCCCGAATTCATAAAAATCATTATCTTTTCGGAGGAAAAATGATAAGTGACAGTTTAACATGACAAGCAGGTGAAGTTATTTGTTACATGTTAAAATACTGCAAACGAGTCTTTTTTGATTATTTGATAAAAAGGGGAGATGAAGTAAAGCAGTAAAATCGTCATGATTATCTTGAATAGAATGATAGTTGTAATAACTTAGTTAGAACACATAAAAAATAAATAAACAACATATATGAAAGTTTTAGTAATTGGTGGAGGAAACATGGGATTGACCTATTCGGAAGGTATGGCTACTTCTGAGCTGCTGAATAGGAGAAAGTTAATGATTCATGACCTGAGTGCCGAAACCATCGCTCGGTTAAAGGAAAATCCGGAATTTGATGTCCACGAATCTTTAGAGAACTGTTTGCCTCAGGCGGATATCATTTTTGTAGCGGTAAAACCCTATCACTGTGAGGCGTTATTTGAAAAAATGAAACCTATGGTGAATGATCAGCAAGTCTTTGTATCGCTGATGGCAGGTGTAACGATTGATTTTATCAAAGATACGTTACAGGCACCCAAGGTGATCAGAACAATGCCAAACTTACCTGCTAAAGTTGGTATGGGAGTAACTTCATTTACGGAGTCAAAAGCAGTCTCACGTGTTGAACTCCTCATGGTTCGCAATTTATTAGATACCACGGGTGCATCTATACATGTTGAAACAGAGGCCTTTATTGATAAGTCCACAGGGATCTCTGGAAGTGGGCCGGCTTACGTTTTTTACTTTATGAATTCAATGTTAGAAGCAGCTAAGAAGATGGGCTTCTCTGATAATGATTCGAAAGTACTTGTTAGCGCTACTTTTGAAGGTGCTGTAAAGTTATTTAATGAATCAGATCTTACACCGCAAACATGGATGGATCGCGTGGCTTCAAAAGGAGGTACAACGCAGGCGGCATTAGACTCTATGGACGATAATAATATCAAAGACTTGATTAAAGATGCAGCTTATGCAGCTTTCGATCGTGCCGTTGAACTAGGAGAAGAATCAAATCAATAAAAAATTAGTTTTGGAAGATTTTAAGAAAAGAATTGTAGTAAAAGTTGGTACAAATGTAATGACCAACAGAAATAATAGAATCGTTGGTCCGATTTTGAAAAATTTGGTCCGTCAAATAGCTTATCTCTATGAACGGGATATTATTACCATTCTCGTATCTTCGGGATCTGCTATTGCAGGAAAGGAAGTGCTAGGTGATTGCCTTGCTCAGGACGCGAGTACGCGTCGTCAAATATTTTCATCTGTAGGTCAACCGCGCCTCATGCGCCATTATTATTCGATGTTTCATGACTTTGGTATGCGCTGTGCTCAGGTTTTAGCCACTAAACGGGATTTTGCTCCAGGAAAATATCGGGAGAATATGATCAATTGTTATGAGGGACTACTCGCCGAGGGAATTATTCCTATCGCCAACGAAGATGATGCTGTTTCGCTCACGATGTCAATGTTCTCAGATAATGATGAGCTGGCAAGCCTTGTTGCTGAACTGGTGAATGCGGAAACCTTAATCATGTTAACTGATATTGACGGACTCTACACCGGACATCCCGACGATGATGGTTCTGAGCTTTTACACCGCGTAAGAGTCAATCAAAACGTTGAAAAGTATGTTCAGGAATCCGACAAAGGAGAAGGTGAAGGCCGAGGAGGTATGGAATCTAAGCTGAAAATCGCTAAATCGACGGCAGGTAAAGAAATTCCTACATACATTGCCAACGGAAAGGAAGAAGATATCATTATCGATATACTCAAAGGCGAAAAAGTAGGCACCAAGTTTATTTCTGAAGATTAATTCAAACAAAAATCTAAAAATTAAACAAACTATGAAGTTTTTAAGTACAGACAAGAAAAATGCAGTATTGCAATCGATGATGGATATCATCGACAACAAACGAGAAGAAATTATTGCTGAAAACAAAAAAGATCTGGATGCATTTCAGCGCGATGATCAAGCTTTGTACGACCGTTTGGTCGTAGATAGCGCTAAAGTGGATGGAATGATTCAGGCGATTCGGGAAGTGAAAGAACAAGATGATCCCGTAGGAAAAGAAATTTCTTCACGTACATTGGATACTGGATTAAAGATTATTAATAAAACAGATCCATTTGGAACGATCATGATTATCTATGAATCGCGTCCTGACGTTACCATTGAAGCGGCTGTGCTCGCCTTTAAAGCAAATAATAAGATATTATTGAAAGGTGGTAGAGAAGCTTATAATAGTAATAAAGTACTTGTAAAGTGCTGGCACGAGGCGTTGAAGGCCAATGATCTTGGAGATGAGTGGATCAAAATGCTTGAGATGAATCGCGAACAAACACAGGAGTTTTTGCGTAATCCAAGCGAAAAACTCGATTTAATCGTGCCGCGAGGTGGTGAGAAATTGATCGAATTTGTGAAGTTACATGCAAAATGCGCCGTCCTTATAAGCGGTCGTGGTAACAACTTCCTTTATGTTTCTCCAAAAGCTGATTGGGCTAAAGCTGTGAAGGTGATTATGAATGCTAAAACCGATAAGATATCTGGTTGCAATGCATTAGATAAGGTGCTCGTGGATAAAAATCTTGATGGCTTTGAGGCTAAACTTCAGGATTTGGAAGCTGAACTTCAAAAAGCTGGCGTACATATCGTTGTAGATGAAGAGGTTTCGCGCGTTCTTAAAGACGCAGAAAAATTGAGCGATGATGCGATCTGGAAAGAAGAGTTTTTAGCTATGAAAATTTTGATAGGAACCGTTAGCAGTCAAGACGAAGCCATGGACTTCATCAATATAAACTCTGGTCACCACTCAAGCGTTATCATGACTGAAGATACCGAAGAGGCTGAAAAGTTTATGCAACAAGTGGATAGTGCGGCAGTTTATCAAAATGCTTCAACGCGCTTCACGGATGGTGGTCAAATGGGCGTTGGTGCTGAGCTTGCAATCAGTACGGATAAGCTTCACCACCGTGGACCTTTAGGATTGAAACAATTGACGACCAATAAATATTACGTCTTCGGTGATGGACATATTCGCGAGTAAAACGCTCGATACTATTATTTCGATAATACTATAAAATCCAGGTCGGTACGTTTATGCGTTCCGACCTTTTTGTTTGATCAAATTTGTTTCAATAGAGAATTTGATGAACTGTTGAGATTATTCCCATGATTAGTTGTGCATTGAAAAGCCAAAATCTACCATACGAAAATGATATTGCAGCCTGTAATGTACCATTCTATCGTTGTCATATCTTCAGAGATAGCTTCGTAGATTAAGTCATTACGAATTGAACGAACCTTTCGCCAGAAATGAATATCATTTAATTACATTGACATGCCCGACTACTGTTTGTCTTTCATCGATGCCTTCGGTCTTATAGATGATTTTCCAAACATAAGTACCGTCTTTAACGATGCGTTGAGAGCTCTCCCCATAGGTGCCATCCCAACCAATTTCGGCATCATTCGACTCGAAAACAACCTCTCCCCAGCGATTGAATATTAGCAGTTTAAAATCAAAAGGATCAAATCCACTTGTGAAAACAGGTTGGAAGACTTCATTAAAGTCGTCCTTATCGGGTGTGAAAGTATTCGGAACGTAAAAAATCAACTCTTCACGTATTGTAATCACGGCATAGGCGGTATCTGCACATCCATCATTGTTTATAGCGACGAGCCTGACCTCGTATTCATCCGCAGCATTGGGATAGTTATGAATTGGGTTGATGGTAGTGGAACTTTGATTGTCGCCGAAATCCCATTCGTAATTTTCAGCACCGACTGATGTGTTTAAAAATTCAACTTCTGTATCAATATTGGTCAATGTTTCAGGTGAAAACGAAAAAGAAGCCTCGGGGTAGCCATCTGCACAGACGTAGTCATCAAATGTAAGAGAAGAAGAACAACCATTGGCATCGGTCACTTCAAGCGATACATCATAGCATCCTGGTGTCACATAGGTGTTTGAGATATCTGTACATCCCGATGAAGTATTGCCATCTCCAAAATTCCAAACGCAAGAGACATTCTGACCAGCTGAAATGTTAGAGAAAGTAGCAGTCACTGGAGCACATCCTTCCAGGTTTTGTCCCTGAAAATCCACAGTGGGAAGCGGAACTACCTCAATCGTTACCTGATCGGTGGCGGTGCAACCTTCAGTACTTGTGCCGGTCACAGTATATGTTGTCGTACTGGTCGGAATAAAAGAAACGCCATCATTGACACCATTATCCCATGTGTAGCTGTCGGCTCCAGATCCTGAGAGTACTGCATTTTCTCCTTCACAGATCGTGAGGTCGTTACCGGCGTCAACGTTAGGTAAAGGATGAACAGTTACATCCACTTGATCAGTGGCTGTGCAACCAGAGAGATCAGCAGTGACAGTGTATGTTGTTGTTCCTACCGTTGGTATAAAGGGGGTTCCGTCACCAACACCATTATCCCAGGTTATGTTTGCTCCATCGGGATTTGATGCCGTAAGCGTGACATTTTCTCCTTCACAGACCGTTTGATCAGGTCCTGCATCCACAGCAGGGACATTGGGTTCAACAAGTGTTATTGAGCCATTATTGGTTCCGTTACAACCGTTGAGGGAGACCATAAAGTTAGCAAAAGTACCAGGGCTGAGTCCAGTGATTAAAATATCACCCGCTGCGTCACTCGTCAGGTTAAGCGGACCAACGGGGGTTCCATTCTCTGTGTAGGCAACATTATAAGTCACATTTGCTTGTAACCCACTGATTGTAATTGTACCATCATTAGATCCGCAAGTAGTTGGATCCGTTCCGTTTAATGTGAAGTTGGGAACAGGATTAATCGTAACGTTAAATGAAGATTGATCAAAGCAGGTAGGGTCTGGAGTCGTGTAGGTAATTGTATACGACCCCGTGGCCGAAGATAAATCAATGGCACCAGTATTAGGGTCCACAATCAGTCCGGTAGGATTAACCGTAAAAGTACCACCTGGATCACCTGTAATATTGGGTAAAGGATCTGTCTCGTCCTGGCAATAAGTGGTCGACGGATAATTAAAACCTGGATCCTCAGTTCCTGTAAATGTACCGGAGATGGTTTGCGGACAACCAGCATCATCAACAATATCAAATGAGTAGTTATCACCATCTGTTAAACCGGAAATCGTAACGGATCCACCATCACCGACAGAAGTTGATGAGAGCGATGCAGCACCAGGCTGTAAGTTAGAAATTGTGAAATTACTGCCGTCAAAGGAAGGTTGTCCTCCGCTGATCGTAACCGTTGCTTCACCAGCTTGGCAATCTTCAGTTATTGTTGTTGTTATTTCTGCTAATAATGAAACTTCAAAAACAGATCCCATATCATAACACCTATCTCCTCCGTTGATTGTTACAGCGTATACATTATCAACCATGCTGTACATTGTTACAGGTACTAAATAAATGGTCGAGTTATCACCAACGTTGTTGAGTAGTGACCAGGGTGGATTTTGATTTGATACAATCCCTATCAAGCAAGGGTCTGTTGTAAGGTCGTTGGGTGGAAATATCGTTGGAGGGCAGGAGTAAGCGAATAGATAAATACCGGGATCGTAAGTTGTACCAGTGACATTAAAATCGTCTGAAGGCTGCCAATCACCGTTGTCGAAGATATCTAAGGCATCTCCGAAACACAGTAAGAACGGGTTTGTGGCCGTACTATTACCATTAATATTGGTATTGAAAGTTCCTGCATCAGCTGTACACTCACAAGGTTCAGGATAGTCAAACGTGTTGGATGTAATGGTGCAAGTGGCATCATCTGTAAAAAAGGCGGTTAAATCGCATCCAGTAAATCCATCTGAATCAATGCCTGTTAAGTTATAGACCTGAGGACTCGAAAAAGGAGCATTGAATGTTTGTTGATTTCCGTTACAATCTTCTATGATGAGTTGACCTGTAGCAGGTGGGTTTTCAAATTCAACACTACCACTGATTTCAAATTCATTGTTGTTGGGATCGCAGGCAGAAATATTGACGTCGAGCAAGTTAAAATTACAAGGGCAGTCAGGGGCTGTGTATGCAATATTTTGAGTACATCCCGGAGCGTTTGAAAAATAAACGGTGACATCACAATTAGCACCGTTGGCATTCAGTCCTGTCAAATTATAATTTGTTGGACTCGTAAATGGAGCATTAAAAATTTCCTGATTCCCATTACAATCCTCTATAATCAATTGTCCTGTAGCAGGAGGAGATGTAAATTCAACTGTACCATCTACACTGTAATTTCCATTAGCGGGATCGCAGGCAGAAATATTAGCTGTAAAGTTGGTGATGAGGCATTGTGCGCTCAGTGAGGTGCAGATAAAGGTAAATGAAATCATCAATACCAGTCGATGATAAATTCTATGCTGTTTGTTAATATTCATAGTAGTTTGTATACTTCCCCTTCGTTCTCTTCGTTTTTTTTGCATTTGGATAATCCATCACTATGTAGATATATCTGTTAGAAATGCTATCACATAACGTGATTACTTTTGATAAAGTTGCGTATCAGCACACCAAAGTAGGAAAAACAAATCCCAATCCTTGAAATGAATGGATAAACGGTTTTAAACGAGTATGGCGAATCACTCAAATCGATAACCATAAGTGGCTCTGATGTAGTAATATACTTGCCGGTATTCGAGTTGATCAAAACGGATGCTCTTATTATCAAATGCTGAAGTGATCATAAAAAACCAGTTGTCGACATTATAACCAGCATGTAGTTTGAGATCAATACGGGGAGCCAGTCCCAGGAATCCGCGAGATTTTCCCTGAGCATTGTAAAATTTAGTTTGTATGACACCGCCCACACCAGCGAGACCGCCAAGTTGCCATCCATCTTTATTGGTGACATAAGCCAATCCAGGCACAATACCAAAATCAATAGCGGCTATGTTCTGCGCTTTGAGAATAGTGTAGGGCTGATTCATATATTGATGGGGAAGAATCTGGGTATCTGAAGATATTCCGTGAATATTGAAGGTATATTTCATATAAAATGAGCCAGCCGAAGATAAATAGCGTCCGACAATACCTTCTGTTGGTTTCATCTTGAAAGTACTGTTCCTAAAACGATAAATATTGGTGCTAAATGAGGTTGATTGTAAATCTGAATTGGGGTAGGTACCCTTCGCGGTAACGGGAATACTGTCGTTGATGGTTGTTGCGTTTTTGATCGCAAAACCTTGATAGCGATGGAGGTCTACTTTGAAATACCATCGTTTAATCCCAAATTTAAAGCCGATATCAAAATAATTGGTTGCTCCATAATCTTTTTCACTCCGAAGAGAACCCGGTAGTTTAAAGTTGATGTTGATGGCCATCCATTTGTAAGCAATTCCCAATCCCATAATTGCATTCATGTTCGAGCGATAGCGCAAACGATCTGCCTGACCGAACGCCCCCTTTAATCGAAAAGGAGCGTCATTCAATCCGAGCGAAGTATGCATGACCACTCTGCTCGATAACATTTTGTACGGCAGGTCAGTATCGGATGTGTCCGTTTCCTGAGCGCTGATGTCTAAAGCGAGCAATAGCGCGATCATACCTGCAATCAACTTCATGATTCAAATGTACGGATATTCAAAAAAAATAAGGCAAATAGCACCAATTTCATCCAGAAAAAGCACTTCGTTGATTTTTTATTTATGAGACCTTGAAAGAAATAGTAAGAGACCCGTATATTTGTAATTATTGTATTATGAAAAAAGTCTATAAATTTTTGCTGAATAAGCTTCCGCGACCCCTTCTCATTCGGTTGAGTTATGTTTTTCGGGTAGTTGCGCCTTTAATTTACAAAGGAGACAATGTCACCTGTCCGGTTTGTGAAAAATCGTTCCGGAAATTTTTATCATACGGCTCAAATGTGGCGCATCGTGAAAATGTGTTGTGCCCTTATGATCTCACGCTGGAACGTCACCGACTGATGTGGTTATACCTTCAGCAAACCGATTTTTTTACAGCGGATGCTATCAATATGCTACACGTTGCACCCGAGCAATGTTTCTACCATCGGTTTAAAAAACAAAAGAATCTCGATTATCTCACGGGCGACCTGGAGTCTCCAATCGCTGATATTCATTTTGACTTACACGATATTCCACTTGAGGCCAATCGATTTGACGTTATTTTTTGTAATCACGTTCTGGAGCACGTCGATGATGCACAACAATGCATGCGAGAACTTTATCGCGTCATGGCTCCAGGGGGATGGGGAATTTTTCAAGTGCCGCAGGATTTTTCACTGGAAGAAACCTACGAAGATCCCAATATAGTGACTCCCGAAGATCGTGAAAAGCATTTTTGGCAAAAAGATCATGTGCGTTTATTTGGTCGCGATTATCCGGATTGGTTGCGAAAAGCTGGTTTTACTGTCGATGAGTACAAACCCTCAGATTTGTTTAGCGATGAAGAAATTGAGCGTTACCGTTTAATGAAAAAAGAAATACTCTACATTGCTAAAAAAATGGGACAATAGCCAATTGACACGCTTAGCGATAAGTGTGTGTGTTTCGCTGCTTCTATTCGCATGCGAATCGAAATCGGAGATATCTGAATTTGAGCCTTTGGCGCCAGATGTCTTTGAGAGTGGATTATCTGAATTAGGAGAACGTTTATTTTTTGACAAAAGATTATCCGTTGACGGCTCCATAGCATGTGCCGAGTGTCACATTCCCGCTTTAGTATTTACTGATGGAAAATCTGTAAGCCAAGGCATTCATGGTAGAAAAGGAAAGCGCAATTCTCCCACATTGTTCAATGTTGCCAATCAGGATAAATTTATGTGGGACGGCGGTGTTAAAACCCTGGAATTACAGGCGCTGGTACCGTTGCAAGATACGAACGAAATGGGGCACATGGTTAGCGATCTCATTCCGGAACTTGAACAGGTTCCCTACTATGACAGTATGGCGCGCGTGCTGTACAATCGGTCTTTTGATCCTTTCGTACTGACTCGTGCACTTGGTCAATATCAACGGACACTCTACCGGGAGGCTAGTCGATACGATCAATGGAAGCGTGGCGAAATTACGGATAATCGTCTCGAGAAAGGGAATGATTTGTTTATGAATCAATTGCATTGCGCAAGCTGTCACACTCCTCCGACCTTTACGAATAACAGCATCGTGAATACGGGCAGATACCTTCATTACGCGGATCCGGGCAGGTATCGTATTACAGGGAAAGTGAGTGATAGCGGAGCCTTTAAGGTGCCCACGTTACGTAATGTGGAAATGACCGGTCCGTACATGCATGATGGTGCTATGAATAGCCTTGATACGGTGATTGACCATTATGCGCAAGGCGGTGTGGATCATCCGAACAAAGATGAGCGCATTGTTCCTTTTGAACTGACAAAACAAGAACGAGCAGATTTGATTTATTTTCTCCATTCACTGAGCGATGAACAATATAAGAATCACTGGGAAAAAGTCTTTCGAACCATTCAGTAATTGCTAACTTCGTGGTCATTTGATTAAACACGGAAAACATGAAGTGTACTATACATTTTTACAAATTGAACTACGATTTTTCGCCAGAATTTGCGGAAGCACACCACGAAGGAGCACCTTCAGCCAATAATCGTAAATATGATTGGGAGGATGAACTTGCTGTTAAGGGTGGTATTGTTGATTATGCTATCCAGGAAAACGCGGTGTATCGTTTGAAAGGGGAAAGGAGTGAAGAACCTTTCGAAGAGCAAGTAGAAAATATGTTGTTGTTGATCTTTGAAGGTAAAGATGGTCAAGAAACACGGTTGGCTGTATCCATGAAGGCAGTAGAGGATACTGAAATTCAGGAGAACGAAGATAGCCTGATCATTCATGTTTTTCTCGATGCGCGTGAGCCATTAGCGAATCCAGTCCCGGGAGTATACATTGCTTTACAGGATTTTCCGCAATCATTGATTTAATTTTCATGTTGAGTGCAAATAACATCTTTACGGCATACATTGATGATGAGTGGGTGTTGGACGGTATTTCATTATCGCTAAAACCTGGAGAAATTGTTGGTATTGTGGGTAGCAGTGGAGTAGGGAAGTCTACACTATTGGGTTGTTTAAATGGTGAACTAGCTATTCAGTCCGGTAAGGTATTGATTGATGGAGATCAATTGAAAGGGCCGAATGAGCAGCTTTTGCCCGGTCATCCTTCTGTTTCACTTGTAGATCAGACATTTTCGCGTGATTTACATTTTACCGTTTATGAAAATATTTACAACCAATTATTACATCTGAATCGAAAAGAACGCATTGAATTTTGTGATGAACTGATTGGGATTTTCGATCTTGAAAAAGTTCGGGATCAGCAATCCAAATACCTATCTGGTGGCGAGCAACAACGCTTAAGTATGGCCTGCGCCCTGGCAACTGAACCGAAATACTTGTTACTGGATGAGCCCTTTTCGCATTTAGATGCTCATCTTAAACAAACGATCGGCGATTATTTGCGGGCACTGATTCGTATAAGAAACCTGGGCGTATTATTTGTTTCGCACGATGGACAGGAAGCATTGTCCTGGTCTGATCGCATACTACTGATGCAGAAAAATCAGCCAATCAAGACTTACAGTCCTGAGGATGCCTATCACCATCCAGGAAACTATCAGGAGGGAAGATTTTTTGGGGTGCTGAATAAAATTACGTTGAAAGGAGAAGAGTTGATGTTCAGGCCTACGGCTTTTTCCCTGCAGGCAACTACGGCATATCACCGATCTTGTTCTGTTCAATATAAAAGTTCAAATTTTCATGGGCCATATTGGTCAAATCTATTTACTTTAGAGGACGAATTTGAGATTATATTGCATGCTGAAAAACAACTCAAAACGGTAAAAACAATCTATGTCTGAGGAAAAAATCAGGAAATTATCCTGGCGAGAAATTTGGGAATTGACGAAAACGAGCTTTAAGGAGTTTTTTAGTGGTGATAGCTTTACTCACGGCGCTGCTTTGGCTTATTACGCCATTTTTGCGCTGGTCCCTATTATTTATTTGGCCATAACTTCGTTTGGATTAGTTGTAGGGCAGGATAAAATCATTGATATCGTTGGTTATTTAATGGAAACAAACATGGGGATTAAAGATGTGTCTAACTTCACAGACCTCATGTATGAATGGGATATTGGTAAGGGCGGTTCTACGATGCTGAAAGTGCTCGGTACGATCGCTTTGATTTTCACTTCAACGGCCATGTTTAACTCATTGCGAAACAGTTTGAATACGTTTTTTAATATTGCCCCCAATCACCATTATAATTTCGTACTGGAGTCACTGATTACCCGTTTAATCTCTTTCGGAATGCTCGCCCTTTTTGCAATTATTATCATTGTGATCTATTTTGCACAGTCTATACTTATTTCAATGGGTTCAGAGTTCTTGTCCGATGGAAGTGTCGCTGAGAAAATATTGCTCGTGGTATTCGAGCACTTTACGATGCTACTGGTTAATTTTTCGCTGTTCTCCTTTATTTTCAAATACTTACACGATGGCGTATTGCGGTGGAAGTTAGCGCTGGGAGGGGCCTTATTTACAGCAGTTCTGCTTTATTTAGGACAATTACTTATTAATTATTATTTATCAAATTTCTTCTTTGCTGCCAATAGCGGAATAGCTGGTACATTACTCGCTATTTTAACCTGGATTTTCTATACTTCTCAAATCATATTTTTGGGAGCTAAGTTTACGGCAGTTTATGCGCGGATGGTTGGAAAACCTATAGTTGCTAAATAAGTTTAATCCATTTTTGAATGAAAGCACAGTTTTGGAAAAGCAAAAGATTTTGGAAGCGATTCATTGCCTTCACTGTGATTGTTCCCATTATTTTATTTACCATTTTGATTGGCATAGCTTATTTTCAACAAGATCGAATTGTTCAGCACTTCCTTAAAACGACAAACGAGGATTTTAGAGGTAAAATTGCTCTCGAGGATTCGCATATTGCACCTTTTGCAAACTTCCCATATATCTCTGTAGATCTCGAGGGTGTTCGTGTATATAAAAATAAAGAAGATACTACGGCCATTGTCAACCTCAAGGATATATACCTCGGGTTTAACATGATATCATTGCTTTCAGGCGATTTCAATATTAATATGATTCAACTTACGGATGGTTATATCCACGTCCATCAAAATCAACAAGGTAACTTCGATATCATCCAGGCTTTTGAGACAACCCACCCTATAGATGACGTGGAGGAAGAATTTCATTTTGCCTTAGATGAAATCGAATTAGATGGTGTCGATATAAAAAAATCGGATCCGGATAGCTTGACGATTGATGGTTTCGTTCAGCATGCTACGATTGAGCTATCGAATAAACCCAAACACTTATACCTCGATGTTGATTTATCTGCTGACATGAACATTATCGAAAAAGGTGACACATCTTTTTTGCACAATAAATCTGCGCAACTGAAAACGCGCTTAGATTATATCAAATCAACACAATTAGTTCAATTATCAGAGAGCAGTCTGAATATCATGAACTCTATATTTAACGTTTCAGGCGTCATTGATATGGCCAATGAATTCGATTTAGACCTTAATATTGACGGTAAAAAGTCAGATTTTAGTTTACTAATTGCACTGTCTCCTGACGATTTAATACCTCTATTTAACAGTTTTGAGAATCGGGGAGACGTCTTTTTTAAAGCAACTATTTCGGGTAAATCTGTTCAGGGTCACATTCCTCGAATAACTGCAGACTTTGGATGTAAGGATGGTTTTTTTAAGAATCGGAAAACTGAAAAAACGCTCGAAAAGCTGAATTTTAAAGGACATTTTGAGAGTTTAAAGAATAAAGGGCTTGAACACATGCGCTTTGAATTAACTGATATACAGGCTCGTCCGGAAACGGGTAGATTTAAAGCAAAACTCGCTGTCGAAAATTTTGCTTCACCAGACATTAATCTCATGCTGAATACCAATTTTGAATTGGATTATCTGGCTGCGTTTTTCAACGTTCAGCAATTAAAAGATTTAGATGGAAAAGTAGAACTCGAAATGAATTTTCACGATATCATCGATTTAGAACATCCTGAAAAAAGTATAGAAAAACTGAATGAATCCTACTATACAGAGCTTCGCGTCGCCAATTTACAATTTCAAATACCGGGATATGCGGAACGTTTCGAGAACATCAATATTGATGCGCATATGGATGGTCACCAGGCACAACTTGATCAGTTTCATTTGGATGTCGGACATTCTGAGGTAAATATAGATGGGTCAATTAGTGATTTACCTGCACTGATTCATCACACGGCTATTCCTGTGGATGCGCGACTCAACATTCAATCGAATGAAATAAACCTCACGCAATTGACTGAAGCTAAAGGAACGCAAGTAGTCGATGAAATTGTATCAGATCTCGAATTGAAGTTGCGTTTCAACAGTTCAGCACGTGCATTTACAGAATCACCACATCTGCCAATTGGAGAGTTTTTTATCGAGGATTTACATGCGGACTTATCTACTTACCCCCACCGTTTTCACGATTTCCATGCCGATATTCTTATTGATACCAATGATTTGAGTGTTGTTGATTTCACTGGAGAATTAGATGAAACAGATTTCCACTTTTCAGGGAAGGTTGAAACTTATCCGATGTGGTTTCAGGAGCAACTGGAAGGTGATACAAAAATAGAGTATGATTTGACAAGTGAGCATTTTGCTTTAGAAGATATTTTTACTTACCAAGGTGAAAACTTTGTTCCCCCGGATTATAGACATGAAGAAATTTCGAATGTTAAAGTTCATGGTCATGCCAACCTCCATTTTAAAGACCACACATTGAAAACTACTGATATTTGGCTGACGGAGTTGAGTGGTAAAATGAAAATGCATCCACTGCGTTTCTCTGATTTTTCAGGTCGCGTCCATGTAGAAAATGAACACCTCACATTAGAGGATTTTGGAGGGCATATCGGACAGTCATCATTTAAGACGGATTTGAGTTATTATTACGGTGCAAAAAAAGGGAAGAAGGAGAACTACCTGGAGTTTCAATCACCTTATCTGGATTTCGATCGCATTCTGAGTTACGAAGAGTCTAATATTCAAGACACCTCTGCCTCCGTAAAACATGACTCTGTATTCAGTATTTTTGACATTCCCTTTCCCAAAATGCGCTATCACCTGGATATCGATCAAATGAACTATCACAATTACGATTTATCGACCATCAATGCCGATCTGCGCACCACAGATGATCACATGCTTTTTATAGATACCCTGATGATGGATATTGCAAGTGGTCACATGGATATTTCAGGCTATTTTAATGGTACTGACAGGAGTGAAATCTATTTTTCGCCTGATATCAAGCTCTATAATATCAATATGGATCAACTCATGGTCAAGTTTGATAACTTTGGACAAGATGAAATTGTTTCTGATAATATTCACGGGACCTTGTCGGGTCGACTGACAGGTAAAATTCACATGCATGCCGATTTAATTCCAATTATCGACGATTCTGAGATTCATTTAGATGCGCGAGTTACCGATGGTGCCGTAGAAAAATATGCACCTTTAAGCGCGTTGTCCGATTATTTTGAGGATGAGGCACTTGAAAAAGTATTGTTCGATACGTTAGAAAATCACATCGACATGAAAAACGGTAAAATGACTATTCCAGAAATGGTGATTAATTCAAATTTGGGTTTTGTGAAAGTTTCAGGAGAACAAGACATGCAAATGAATATGATTTATTACTTGAGTGTACCCTGGAAGATGGTAGCTCAGGCTGGTCGAAAAAAACTTTTCGGCAGTAAAAAAGAAATTGACTCGCAGTCCATTGGTGAATACGACCCTGAAAAAAAGTATCGTTATATCAACCTGATCATTGAAGGAGACGCAGCGGATTATTCCATCAAGATGGGCCAACGAAAAGAAAAAGATGATTGATTAATTGCTACCTGTGCATCTCTTTAGAAAGGTGCTGGACTTTCAAAGGTTACTAATTTTTTAGTTTTAGGATGCTCAAAAGTGATCGAGTGCGCGTGTAAGTGAAGTCGATCACCCATTTTTCCATACAAATCATCTCCCACGATTGGTGCGTTGAGTCCCGAATAATGTGCAGCGTGAACACGCAACTGATGGGTGCGCCCTGTAATAGGATAGAATGCTATTCGTGTAATCTGACCATTACTTTGCAAGACCTGCCATTGTGTACTCGCCGATTTACCTTGCTCGTGACAAACCATTTGACGGGGTCGGTCAAGAACATCCTGACGCATAGGTAGTTCTATTGTGCCATGCTCTTTATTTAAACGACCTTCTAAATCGGCAAGGTATTTTTTCCTGATGCTCCGATCTAAAAATTGGCGCTGTAGTAATTTATAGGCTATTTCGTTTTTAGCGAGAACCATTAAACCAGAAGTAGACATGTCGAGCCGGTGAACGATAATTGGTCCAGTAGCATTTTTGAAATGCAGTTTCATCCGTTCTTGTACAGAATCCTCAATCTGCTTACCAGGGACAGATAAGAGTCCTTCCGGTTTATCTACAACTGCAATATAAGGGTCTTCGTAAACGATAGAAATTTCCTTATCGTCTCCATAATTGAGAAGTAAAGGATTTTCCTCCACGTTCATACCATCAAGCATATGATCCAAAATCGGAGCACATTTACCCTGACACGCGGGGTAGAAGTGTCCATGTCGACGAATGCGTGTTTTTGGAGGCGCTCCCCACCAGAATTCAGCCATAGCTAGAGGCTCGAGATCGTGTTGAAATGCGTATTGTAGTAGTTTAGGAGCGGCACACTCACCAGCTCCAGCCGGTGGACGACGAAATGCTGTCGATTCAAAAATGGGCATCAAGGATTGCGTATCGTTTCGAATATTCAAAAATTGATAAGCATCAAAAACTTTATTCTGTAAAACAGCTGAACGATTTGCTCGCTCGTTTTTTAGAGCTTTAATTTTCGCGGTATATTCCTCAAGTTCAGTTTCAATCACTTTCAATTCACGTTGTTGTTCATAACGCATGCCTTTTAATTGAAGCTGGTAGGAAATACTTTCTTGAGCCAGATTATCACACAATTCCTGATATTCTTCTGTACTTAGTTGAAGCTTTCCTTCTTGTCGCTTTTGCTTTCGTGCTGCCTTAGCCGCTCTCATGATAGAACGTTGCTGTTCAATGCTTTTTTCATGTTGCGCAACAATTGACTTGACACGATCTTTTAGATTCAGGTATGAAGGGTCTGATTCCAATTTTTCAATGGTCGCGTTAATGGCACTAATTTCTTTTTCTTCTTGACGGTAGAACCCCTCTTTTTGTAAAATGTCGTAAACGGGAGGTACAAATCGCTCGTGATGATTTGTTCCTCCGAGTTTACCTGAAAATGCCGCTAAATACCCCAGTGTTCCATCTTTGTGGCGAACAACCAGTACTCCGAACATCTTTCCAATGGCTTTCTGATGTGCTGAAGTCAGTCCAAAATCATGGTTGAAATCATTGGTTTTGAGATAATCCTGAAGTTCATTGACTGCTATTTTAGTAATGTCATGAGGTTGATAGTAAAACGGAAATGTAAAACGCTCGGGTAAATCAATACCAGCCATTTCCGTCTTGAATCGAACAAATTTTTCGGGAAGTTCACGCACGTAATTCGCATTTTTACTCAAAAGTAATAATAAAGCGCATTCAGGCTGTTCTTCTACTGCTATTTTCGTGCGCGAACGATGATTTCAACCCGTCTATTGAACCGTTTACCTTTAGGGTCTGTATTTTTCCGTAATGGTTTCCATTCTCCCATATATCTGACGTCGATATGGTCGTAATCAATACCGTAGTGCATCAATTTTCGTTTGACAACTTCAGCTCTCTTTCGCGAAAGGATTAAATTATAATTTTCAGAAGCATCATCATCCGTGTGTCCGATAACCTCAAAGCGGTAATCACCGCCATATTCTTTGGCTAATTTTTCGATACGCTCATTGTCTGCACCACCAATTGTGGCGTCATCAACGTTGAAATAAACATAAATTCGATCAATTTCATTGGTTCGCACAATCGTATCGATTTGTTGTGATTCCGTATTGTCGGGAGCTGGCTGCGTTTGCTCGATCGATTCGACCTTTTCGCTGGTATGGTTGGGATCTTTTTGCTCCTTGATCCGTTGAAGTTCGAGGCTTTCGATATTGGAGGAATCAATGGGACACCCATCATTGTAGAGTGATCCCGCCACTTCAGGACAAGCATCCATATCATCTGGAATGCCATCTCCGTCGATGTCCGTGCAGCAAGCATGTTTTTCCATCGGACACCCATTGTTGATTTCAACGCCGGCTACTTCTGGACATTGATCGGCTGCATCCACAATTCCATCGCGATCCGTATCAGGACAACCATAGTGAATTGCTAAACCAGGCGTATCAGGGCACATGTCGTTCAAATCCAGGATACCATCTCCATCACGATCAGGACAACCATTATGCTCGACAGGTCCCTGTTCGTAGATACAATAATCTTCTTTATCTGGTATGCCATCGTTGTCTGTGTCAGGACAACCATTGAGTGAAAGCGGTCCTGGATCATACATACAATCATCTTTGGGATCAGAAACCTTATCACCATCGGTATCTTTGGGAACAGTATAGGGCCGCGAAAAACTGACGCCGGCAAAAAAGTTTTGGGTGAAACTGGACCGTTTTCCGATGAAACCCGTAAAATTATTGCCGCCAGCAAAAACACCCCATCCATTTTGGAAGCGATAACGTACAGCAGCTCCTAGATTCACTTGTGCATTGCGTTGAAAGCTGATGGGCAACATCACACTAATTTTTTGCGATTCGTAGCGCGGTGTTAATGTATGAAGTCCTTTGAAATGTGACTTGTGCGGATCTTTTTTTCGTTTTAACGGAATAGTAGTGACCCAGCTTGCGTAAAATGCTTTCCAGATATTATAATCCCCATTGAGGTTCAGCGTCGTCGGTAAATTCATATTAAAATCACCTTCATTATCGTCGGTAGGTGTACCGTCCACAGCATCGTTATCAAAGCTTTTAAATATCGATCCACCGCCCCCAATTCCAAGTGAACTCATCTTCTGGAGATTCATGGGGATTCCCGTGTTCACAAAATTGAATGATTGCGCAGCTTTGGCAAAACGTACACGTCCAATATCATTGATGGATACACCCACTTTGTACAAATATTTTTTTTGGTCATAACGCTCAATATCTGTTTCACCATCCATATCATAGCGGTATTTTTCCGGTTCTGGACGATATTCATAAACAGCGCCCAGATCAAAACCTAATCCGAGCTTGCGCGATGAGAAACTATTTTCTTTTTCTGCAGTTCCATAATCAAAAGGTACACCTGAAAAGTCACCCGATGAAGCATTTTGGCCATTAAATTCAAAGGCACCTGTTTCGGAGTAGAGGTATGTGGCATCAATACCGTTTATCAATTTTAAAGCTGCACCAGCCTTAAAAAAATGCGGTGTTTCATTTTGGATGACGCGGGCATAAGAAAAGCGATGCTCATTGTAAATAAATTGTGTAAGGTTGTAGTTGGTAAAGTTGACCGGCTGTCCTACGGGATTGTTCTCAAAACCTTCGTCTACAGCTTGTGTCAGTTGATTGGGTAAACCATCCAGATTTCCAAACTGGCGTATACGCAAACTATACCCGATGGAATTCTTGTGATCAATTTCGTAGTATCCTCCAATGATATCGATGGAGAAGTTATTCATAATATAACCTGGTCCGGAATGATCACGGTAACGTTCTTGCTCGTTGCCAAAGATTCGACTGACAAAACTAGTGTTAGTCCCCTGGAAATTATTGGACTGGAGAATAACAAAAGCCGAAGTAATTGAAAATTTATTGGTCGTATT
>CAYFTH010000025.1:0-33000 GCA_964346075.1 uncultured Fluviicola sp.
GTTAGAAGCCGACTCGCTACTGAAAGCATTGAAAAATGAAAAATATTCTATTGAATTAAAATCTGACTCATTCAACTATAAGACAGACAATCCTGAAATATTCACAAAAGGACACGGTATATTTTGGCTACTTTATCAAGACAGTTCGGCAAGGATTGTTCGACATTATCTTTTTGAACCCAACACAAAGAAGAAACTAAGGATTTACATAGTAGAAGCCGATTACAACAAAAATGAACAACTTGAACAGGTTATAGCTAAATTGGAGACTTCAATGAATGACTCAATTAATGCTCCAGACAGCGATTCCTATACGAAGTGGAGACTCAGTCCTACAAATGATTACGTTATGGCTTCGAACAAAAAAATTTTTTGGTTAAACCTGTCATATCCCTATTCCAACAATGAAGTTTTAAAATTTATTGATTTATTAAAAGGTAATGTTGATAGGACAAAGTTTAAGGGACGAATAATTTGTTTATTCGGCTCGGACTGTAAAAATAAAAACGTGCCCTAACAGCCATTAGTTCCAGCAATTTGTTTCGTCTTCAAATTGAAAAATTTGTTTAAATTTGGAAATGAATACTTCGGGGCAAGTTCAGTGAGAAATCGCCGTAGCCAGCGGGCAAAACGTTGTGTATAAAAAGCATTTTCAAATGCAAAGAAAATTACTGAATTAACTGAAAACGTTATGAAAACATTTTTAACTCTATTGATTACTCTGAGCGCGCTATCTTGTTCTTCCTCAGACTCAGAAAAAATGAAAGCCATTGAAGATTCAAATGAACGAGTTCGATCGCAAGATCAACTTCCGTGTGAAATTTGCTTATTAGCTAAAAAGCTTTCTAATGCTGAGCAATCTTTAACTAAAGCCAGATTCAAGAAAAAGTCACCACATTATTCTGATTCGCTAAAATCAGTAATACAAGAACGCTCAAATGTATACGATAAGAAGCTAAAGAAGTTTAAAAATGAAGGTAATTATAGATCTGTAAACTTAGCTAAAGATTCCGCAAAGGCAATTTGTACAAGAAGTATTCTTTTCGGAAACCACCTCTCTCCGGATAGAAGGACTCAAATAATGGATACGCTGGCAAATGAAATTCTTGGTATGCGCTCTGGTTTCACTATTGGTTTGAGAAAAAATATTGTAAAAAAGAAACCGAGAGTTAATAAAAACGGTGAAATGTTTGTGCGCAGCAGAACTGATCACGAAGAAATAGTGATTATAAAAGATCCAGATCAATGGAAAACAAACGAACTCAATGATTTTGATGCCTGGATGAATAGTATAGACGAGCTCCTGATCGAGTTACATAAAAAGTCGTACAAAGAATTTAATGAAACTGAAAAAATAGTTTTGAATTATCAGCTGCATGCTATCATGAATGAAGATATTTCACAGAATTAAGAACAGACTATAATCACAAGCAACAAATGGCTATAAGTGGTGTCCGGCTATGATTATTTGCAAACTCAAGTCAACCGCACCAATTTGAGGTCTTATATTAAGAAATAACCTTGCAAAAAGGAAGCCGAAAGCGCGCCCCGGCTCCTCTGCTGTTTAAAGCATTAAATACCTCATTGAAGCACGGCTTTTTTGGTATAAACCTGATCACCATAAGTAAACTTAATGAGATATAATCCCCTCGCGTATTGACTCAGATCTCTTCTGATCGCTCTGTTTTTTCGAATAGCTGTATATCGCTCCAGGATTTTACCCGACAAATCAGTGAGAAAGACCTCTTCAACATCGCGGTCTATTTTAATATTCAAAACGCCACGCGTTGGATTAGGCCATATCGTCCATTCGAGTTGCTCTTGTTCTTCATCATCACGATCATCTTGTACAAGATCTTCCATAACATCTTCCGATACGGGATTTTCACAATCAGGTAAGTAAATGTAAGAAGTAATTACCCGAATCATCAGGTCACTAAGTAACTCCACTTCGTAATCATCTATTGTGGGCTCAATGTGACTCCCTCCTATACCGCTGTGATCAGTTAAAAAAGCATAAGTCCCATTTGTCGCAAGCGCTATGCAACGCAGTAAATACTCTGCATCCTTATTGATACCGCTGGCCACCAAAGGAATAATACGAATCCCTTTTGCTGAGGCTTGTCGCATGAGCGCATCCAATTTGGAACGTATTTCTGGACTATTGTGCGGCGGAGCATCAAGTATGAGAAACAATATGCGTGAGCGCGCCTCGTTAGACCACGAAAGTTCATTGATAGCTTCATCCAGTGCCACTTCTACAGCTTCTTCATAATCACCGCCACCAACTGCATTTTGTGCTGCAATAAAGTCAACAGATTGCGAAAGAACAGGACTAAAATCTAGTTTTCTGGTTAAATAAGCCTCGTTTTGATCGCGATAAAATACGTTTGCAAAATTAAACGTCAATTCAGGATTTGCGTTTTTGGTTTGGTAGATTACGTTATTGAGTTCTTTTCTTAAAAATTTAATTTCATCTCCCATCGATCCCGTAGCGTCAACGGCAAAGGCAATATCTACTATTTTGGTCTGCTCACAATCGACCTGAATCGACTTTTGATTAATGCCCTCACTGAACGGTGTTAAACGACGTATACGAAACGTTTCTCCATGATGTGTTATGAGCGCTGAACAGGAAGAATGGATACCTTGATTAATGATTAAACTCCCCCAAAGCTCCGCTTTCCCCGTATTATCAGTTCGGCTTTTAAAAAGAATGGAACCATCGGGATTCACCAATTGCACCCTAGCATCGACGACTGGTAGCTGGTTTTGATTCGTTAATTCAACTACATATCGCTGACGTGGCTCTATTTTCCAAAACGTTTGATAATCCTGTAATTCATCTTTGACGATATCCGACCATAATTCCCATTTGCGAAAATCGTTGATTTCCCCCGCGGTAAGAACACCCGATTGCGCCTCTACTTTACTGTCCGTCAAACTTTTGCCTTCCGATTTTTTAATATGTTTAGATTTCGAATACTCCATAGATGAAACGGAAGCTATGTCAGCTTTCTCTTCAGTATCCGAAAACAAACGTTTCCGCTCATCATCAACGGAGTATGAAGAAGAACCACGATCCTTCTCACGAACAGGATGCTTATAGCTCTTATCCGGCTGAAGTTCAAAATTAAGCGAGCGCGAAGCATCAACGTGTGCATTTACAACTTGTTTTTCATAACCTGCATACTGCACCTCAATGCGATACATACCTGTATCCAACTTTACATTAAAATTCCCTTCTGCATCGGTTAGTACTGCCGCAACTTTATCTTCTCCTCTATAAATATCAACATTTCCGTAAGCCAACACCTGTTCAGTTGAAGATCGCATGTTACCATTGACTTCTTGAGCATGCAAAAGACCCATTCCAACATAAAAAAACGAAAAAATGAAAACGAATTTATACACCATAACATATAATTTTATACTACCGTGTACAGTTAAATTCAGGAGTGGTTCAATCGAGTAGCATATTGAACTCAAAACTTGGAATATGTCAGCGACGTTCAAGGAGTAAAATCATGCAAAAGCCCTGATTATAGAGCACACAATCCATCCAGTTGTCAATGATATCGATCAACCATTTCAGCCGCGCGCTTTTTAAGTTCGTCCGCCAGCGTCTTCGGTTGGAGTACTTTTATTTCTCCAGCATAACTAATAAGTTTTCGAATCAATTCTTCAGAAACCACAACGAATAATGAAAATTGAGAACCATTTTCGGTAGTTGCTACTATTTCCTGGCTCTCGTGAAATGGTTGAGAGTCAATGTAACGCGATGCAATGGCATTGGCTTCGAACAGTATCTTTTGTGGTATCGCATCTTTACTGGCAGTTATACCCACTGAGTATTTAAAAAACAGATCAGGATCAAAATTATCTGGCATAAGGGCTGCTTGCTCCGTTGCTTCTAGTTCAAACATTCGATCTAAACCGTACGTAATAATATCCTGCTTGACATAATCGTATGATATCAAATACCATCGATTGTTATATTCTTTCAACAACAGCGGAGAAACCTTTCTTTTTTTGCGATTTTGAGATATAAAGCTTTCATAGTCAAAATAAACGACCTTTCTATTTTTAATAGCATTGAGCAATGGCGCCAAATGCTCACTCCCTGTTTTAGTAGCGCCTCGTTCAAACTGAACAAATCCTTCAATATCTCCCTGCTTTCGTGATTGATCCATATTTACACGATCAACAATTTTATCCAGTGCAAAGCCGAACTGCTTAAACATAGCTGTGTCCCGAAATTGCGACAAGGTACTTAACGCGAATTGTATCGATTCTATATCATCTTCCGAGAGAGGAATTTCATTGATCGTAAAGTCGGGATCCTCGTAAAAATAACCTTTCTCTTGCTTACTATACTTGATTGGAGCGTCGTGCTCTTCGCGCATGGCGAAAAGATCTTTCTCAATCGTCGAATCACAAATATTATGACCTGAAGCGTCTCCATACAACGCTTCTTCACAAGCCAACCGGATATCTCTCTTCGTAGGATAAGGATGATAGGTATTTCTCAGGGTCTTATCAATCACCCGATATCGAATCAGCGCATTTTTTATATGAGGCAAAACTGTAACTTTTGATTACATGTACAAAATTGATACTTTTGACTGCAAATTTATCGTCTTAAGTTCAAAGATAAAAACATTATGAAAAGCATCGTTCAGCACACCTTCATTTTATGCTCAATCCTCTTTTTTGCCTGCAATCAGCAACCCCAATGGAAAGAAATTCAGGCAAGGATAAAAAAAGACGACTTTTCGGTCTATCAATACCTTCCAGAGTGTCATTGTGAAGATTTAGAAAAACGCAACGGCAAATTCTATCGTCATGATTCGCTGTATACGGGACGTTGTTATCTCGAGTATCCCAACAACGATAAAAAGTATGAAAAACGACAACTTTTCAAAGGTCAACTATACGGAAATCGCATTCTTTTATCCTTAAAAGGAGATACAATCGGTCGCAGTATATACAAAGCGGGAAAAGAAGTACGTAGCTCGGTAGGAAATCAAGAACGCTGCGCTTGCAAAGAACTCGAGAAAAAAGATAATACACACGGTAAGTCAGTAGCATACCTCTACGATGAGCCATTTACAGGAGTTTGCGAACGCTATTTTCCCGTTCCTCACGATACCACAGTTTATCTGGAAATTCCTTATGAAAACGGGATTATACATGGAGAAAGTTTTATTTATAATAAAAATGGAGACCTCGTTTTAAAAGAACGATACGTCAAGGGAAAAGTCGTTTCCAGCGAGTAATTCTTAATTTCCCGCTCGAATAGTTTTAACAACAACGCTTTAAGATTCGAACGTGATGAACGATCACTGCATTCAAGAATAAATGTAGAACGAAAAAAAGGATCATTAGAATTGCCGCAACACTTTGATGCGCTTTTCAATCGGAGGATGTGTAGCGAATAAACCTCTTAATCCACCGAGGAAACCGGCACTTGTATCTTCTGGAGCATTTTCTATAAATAATTGCTGAACGTCCTCACTTTTCACCTGATCAACATGGTGGTTGCCAGAAATCTTTTCAAGTGCCCGAGCCATACCATCGGAATTTCTCGTCATCTGAACAGCCCCTGCGTCTGCAAGGTATTCACGTTTCCTACTCAACGCAAACTTAAACAGCATCGATAA
The DNA here is from genome assembly GCA_964346075.1 of uncultured Fluviicola sp. GTDB lineage: Bacteria > Bacteroidota > Bacteroidia > Flavobacteriales_D > Crocinitomicaceae > Brumimicrobium. Next base: position 5,664 of record CAYFTH010000025.1, read on the forward strand.
TAAATAGGCTACCAGGGTTATTACCAAAATAACGATCATGCCTTTACCATCATTATTCCTTTTCCGGCCACCAGAAATACTGCCGTACAAAATACTGCGAAAAGCTACCTGAACGAGAAATGAGAAAATACCAACAAAAACGATGGAGATAATTAACAGTCGTACATCATTATTGCGAATATGCATTAACTCATGTGCTATGACCCCTTCAAGTTCTTCATCATCTAACTTCTCAACAATACCGCGCGTCAAGGTAACTGTAAACGTTTTTTCATTGATTCCACTGGCAAAAGCATTTAACGCATCTGTTTCTATGATACGCAATTGAGGCATACGCATACCTACGCTCATACAGAGATTCTCTGTGAGGTTATAAACGCGCATATTTTCTTTACGGGTAAGTGTTTTGGAACGAGCCGCTGCATTAATCATTTTGGCATTCGCAAAATAAGCAATGAAGAACCAAATGATCACACCAATTCCAATGAAAGGTAAATAGGGGTAAAATAAATTCCAGATTGCTGCGGCGTCAGGAGCGCCTTCTTCATCAAAGTTTAGAAAATAAAAAGCCGCATATGCCATCGAGAATACGAGAAGGGGAAAGGCCATCAACAGTAATATAGACTTGCGATTATTTGCAGCTATCTGTTGCTGGATACCAATATACTTCATAATGACAAAATTTACAGTCGTCTAGAACTTAATTTCGGGTGGTTCTTCCATAGCCTCGCGTTTCGAATCTCCAAGATCGAACATCGGCTCCTCTTGAAAGCCAAACATTCCTGCAAAAATTACATTCGGAAATTTTTGAACGGAAACATTCAGTTCTTTGGTTGAAGAATTGAAATATCTGCGCACTGCAGCGAGTTTGTTTTCTATGTCAGACAGTTCATTTTGCAACTGCATAAAGTTTTCATTGGCTTTAAGATCTGGATAAGCTTCCACTTGAATATTCAGTCCACTTAAAGCAGAGGTCAATTCTTTTTCAGCCGCAATTTTTTCATTTACTGAGGAAGCATCAACTGCGTTTTGACGCGCCTGAGTGATACTCTCCAATGTTTCGCGCTCGTGCTCCATATAACCTTTAACTGCACCAAGAAGTTGGGGTACCAAATCGTGACGTTGTTTCAATTGTACGTCAATATCAGCAAAAGCATTCTCGCGATTTTCTCTTAATCGTACGAGGGTGTTATAAATAACGATTACCCAAATTACTAAAATCACCACTATCGCGATAGCTATCCACAAACCAGTCATAATACTAAAAATTTATTCCTATCAAAGGTAGTCAAATAATTCCAGAAGCAAGATTAATGGATAAAAAGGAAAATTACAACATCAAATGAAAGTAAAAAAGGTAAAACTTACACCTTTTTATCGCCATAGTAACCTTGTTGATTATATGCTTCCTGAAATTTTAAGATTTTTGCAATAAATTGCTTATTCTGATCGCCGTGTAACTTGAACTTTAAATATTCACCTTGACCGTGAATCACCAACTCTTTTGTTTTAAATACCGATAAATAATGAAACGGAATCACCCAGGAATAGTTGCTCGTACGGATGCTTAAAACAACAATTAATCCTTTAGGTCGCAAGGCTATATTTGCAAAAACCGCTTGTTTCTTTTTTTGCATAATTGCGTTAAAGAGCTTCGAATAAGCGGTCACCTCCATGCGTGAGCAACCAATATTACCTACACCACGAAACATCATGTCTAGTAAATTGTAGGGACGGCCTACCGAAGACGTGATCAAATGCTTTGTTTCTTTATCATTTACCGATGTATCAAATAACATAAACAACTTTTCATTAGAGACAGCGGGAGAGGCAGAAAGTTCACTATGATCGACAAAAAAAAGCCGCATCGTTAAGATGCGACTTTCATGAATAATTATTTCTGTTTAGTCTTCTTTATTGTTATCGCCTTTGACAAGATCTGCAACAATTGGCGTAGCCACGCAAACCGATGAGTACGTACCAACGATTACACCAACCATCAAGGCAAATATAAATCCTTTTATCGCTCCACCATCAAAGAGGAAGATGATCAACAACACCAAGAATGTCGAAAGTGAGGTGTTTATTGTTCGACTCAATGTAGAGTTCAAGGCTAAATTCATAATCTCCTTGCGATCTTTGCGTCTATATTTATTTAAGTATTCACGCAACCTGTCAAATACAACCACTGTATCGTTAATTGAGTAACCTACAACGGTCAATATAGCGGCAATGAATGCTTGATCGATCTCCATATTAAAAGGCAATACACCGTGGAGCAATGCAAAAAGTCCCAGAACGATGATTACGTCGTGCCCCATCGCAACAAGTGCTCCGAGACCGTACTGCCATTTCCCAAAGCGAATCAGGATGTAAACAAAAACAATAATCAAAGAAAGGATAATCGAAATAAATGATGATTGCTTCAATTCTTCAGATATCGAAGGAGAAACTGATCGACTGTTCTTAATTTCAGCTGCACCATATTGCCCTTCAACTTTTGCCAGAGCTGCTAAAACCTCCTGCTCTACTTCTCCCTGAGCATTGGGTACATTCTGTTTGTAATCCGTTGAAATTTCTACACGATAATTTGAGTTACGCATTTTTACCTCAACCGAAGCAGAGGCTCCATTTTCATCAACCAAATTTTCACGCAACAATGATTTGATCTTTTCTACATCTTGTGCAACAGGCTGTTCAAACTTCGTTTCATAAGTTCTTCCACCGGCAAATTCAACGCTTGGCTTCAATCCACGTGTTGATAAAACGGCTATTCCCGCAATTACGAGTATAGACGATAGGATATAGAATTTTTTGCGATTCTTGAGAAACTGGAAATTCAAGTTTTTAAATGCTCCTTTCGTTATCGGTGTAGAGAATGTAAACACCTTCTTACGACTTATTTGTGATTCAAAAATCAAACGCGTAATCACCACCGCAGCAAAAACTGAAGTAAAAATACCGATGATTAACGTAGTAGCGAAACTCTCGATAGGTCCTGTACCAAATGTTTTGAGCACAATAGCTACAAGTAAAGTCGTTACGTTCGCATCCACAATAGAAGTTAGTGCATTTTTGTAACCGTCCTTGATCGACAATTTCATGCCTTTGCCTTCGGCTACCTCTTCACGGATACGTTCGAAAATGAGAACGTTGGCATCTACGGACATACCGATCGTCAAAACGATACCTGCGATACCAGCCAGGGTCAATACAGCACCAAATGCAGCAAGGAAGCCCACAATAAGTACGATATTAATCAACAAAGCTAAATCTGCAACGAGACCAGCGCGGCCGTAATAAAAAACCATGTATAATAGGACGATAGCAAGAGCCACTGCAAAAGAAATCAATCCAGAACGCGAATTTTCAGCACCAATCGTTGGTCCAACAACAGCCTCATCAACAATCACACAAGGAGCAGGTAAAGCCCCTGCATTAAGTAAGTTCGTTAATGATTTTGCTTCCTCAGACGTAAAGTTTCCAGAGATTAATGTTTGACCACCAGTAATTGGTCCATTAATGATAGGAGCACTAAAGACTTTGTCGTCCATGGTAATCGCAATAAAATTACCCACATTTTCAGAAGTCATTTCCGCCCATTCTTCGGAGCCACGTCCTGACATCGAAACACTCACTCCAATCTTACCATCATTAGGATCTACCGAAACGCGCGAACTTTCAATATCGTCTCCTCCTACACGTGCTTTTAGATCTTGAGGTACTTTAAGCGCATAAAGCGTATAATAAAGTGTATCACTATCAGGATTATCAATCGCATTAGCATCCCACATGAATCGGATGTTATCCATCATCAATTCTTCAGCCTTATCGTTAATAATCTGATTAATCTTGGCCGTATCACTTGACTTAGCAAATCCAAGACGCGGGCTATTTCTAAATTGATTATCACTGTCGATATTTACCTGGAACATCCGTCCAAACTCCGTCAGTTCAACAGATGAAGTGTCTTCAGCATCCGATTCTTCAGCCGCCAATTCATCTTCAATTGAACTCGTCGTATCCATAGAATCTACAGCAGCAACATCGCTTGCCTCTCCATCCAGTTGTGCAGAATCCTGCGCTGCATCAACCGCTGAAGAGTCCTCATCCTCACTAAACAAATCTTCAAATTCCTCATCATCTACTCCATCTTTACTTTGAACGAGCAGATCATTGAAAAAACCACCAATCTCCTGTCCTTTAACAGCTAAGTAAAACTCGAGATTCGCTGTACTCTGAAGGCGATCACGAACAGTTGCCTGATCCTTTACGCCGGGCAATTCAATGTATAAACGGTTTTGATTATCATCTTTAGTGATGTTGGGTTGTGCTACTCCAAACTGATTAATACGATTTTCCATGATGGTCTCTACACCATCTAAAGCTCCTTCCGAAAGATTTCTCAAAAACTCAGTCACTTCTTCATCGGAAGCTTTATTAGAGAGCTCGGCAAGTACTTCTTGAGTAGAAAATTCACGAATCAATTTGCGCTCCGGATAAAGTTTTTGATGTTTCTCAACGAAAAGATCAATAAAATCACCACCTTCTGAATTGTATGTATTCCAGGCAGCCTCATAAGGCTTTTTGAAGTGCAGGTCACGTGGATTTAGAGCAGCATTCTTCACTAAATCTGCCATCGAAAGCTCTAAGGTAACCGACATCCCCCCTTTCAAATCGAGACCGAGAGAAACTGATTTTTCTTTGATATCGTTGAACGTATTTCCTAAAAATACCTCCTGGTTATTCTTTTCTTTGAGCAGTTCATTGACATAAGCAGCCTTTGCCAGTGCCTTTGCTTCATTGTTTTTCTCGAAATTAACATAAGTCCCATTAGGCAACTTTACATCCTCATTCCCAGCTTTTGCTTTGAGTTCTTCTACTCGCTTCTGAGCGCGCTGTTCCGCTTTTTCTTCTATGTTATTACCGATAAAAGAAAACGATATCTGATAAATACTTACCGCGATGAGCAAGATGGTGAAAAACCAAAAAAATCCTTTGTTACGCATAGTAAAACCGTCGTTTGTTATTTAATAGCTGGCAAATATAGAATTATCATTTATTAATCACAACTCATTTGAAAGTTGTTATTCACATTTTACATGAAAACAAACGTGAATCACTGAGAGTCGATAATCGTAAGTTCGTCGAATAATTCTCAATATTCCTCTTATTCTTCATCATGTTTGGTCCAAAATCATCGATTTAATGCGGCGTATTTCTAACTTTGCAGAGGTCAAATTGCAAATTACATTTAAAATTAAAAATGATGAATAAACAGTTAATTGCTTTTGTATTGCTCGTAAGTATAGGATTAACGCCTTTGCTGCGTGCTGACGAGGGAATGTGGTTACCCTTCTTACTCGGCAGGAACTACGAAGACATGAAAAAACATGGGTTGAATCTCACTCAAGAAGAGATCTACAGCATTAACAATGCTTCCATTAAAGATGCAATCGTTTCTTTTGGCGGTTTTTGTACTGCAGAAGTTATTTCCCAAAAAGGTTTACTCCTTACCAATCATCACTGTGGGTATAATGCCATAGCAGATGCCTCTTCTGAAGAAAACAATTACCTGGAAGAAGGATTTTGGGCCAAATCACACGATCAGGAAATCCCTGTGGATGGCTTGTCTGCTACATTCGTTGTTCGTATTCAGGATGTTTCTGAACAAATCAACAGAAACCTGACGGATGACATGTCAGAAAAAGAGAGGAGTGCGAAAATCGCCACTATTTCTCGTGAAATCACCGGAGACGCTATAGCAGGTACACATTACGATGCTTTTATTCGCGACTTCTTTGAAGGGAATGAATTCTACCTCTTTGTGACAGAAAAATATAAAGACGTTCGTTTAGTAGGTGCTCCCCCAGAGTCGATTGGTAAATTCGGTCACGACACCGATAACTGGATGTACCCGCGACATACTGGTGATTTTTCAATGTTTCGCATTTACGCTGGACAAGACAACCAACCTGCTGCATATAGTGATGAAAACCAACCACTGCAACCAAAATATGCACTACCCATATCCATTAAAGGCTACGACAAAGGTGACTTTGCCATGGTGATGGGATTCCCCGGATCTACTGATCGCTACTTATCTTCCTTCGGTGTTGAACAAGCTGTAAATATAGAACAACCCAAACGTGTGGAGCTTCGAGCCAAAAAGCTAGAAATCATGAAAGAAGAGATGGATAAAAGCACTGAGGTTCGTTTAAATTACGCTTCGAAATACGCACAAGTTGCGAATTATTGGAAATATTTTATCGGTCAGACCAAACAAGTTAAAAAGAACAAAGTGGCTGAAAAAAAACGGGCTATCGAAAAAAGTTTTGCTCAATTCGCGGAGGAACATCCCGAATATGCAGATGTACTGCCAACAATTGAATCGGCTTACGACGCAATGAATGAGTTTGTACACCTCAATGCCTACCAAAAAGAAATGATTTACTCCGTAGACCTGAACCTCAACGTTTTTCGTTTTACGATGATTGCAGAAGCCTTAAAAGAAGGTAAAAAGGAATGGGCTCAAAATAAGTATGCACAATGGAAAGCTGCACTTCTCGATTTTTATGATCGCGCAAATATGGACATTGAATACCGCACATTATCGACACTACTCCAATCCTATTATGAAGATATTGATGAAAAGTACCTTCCTGAGCGGATCAAAGAACTAGGTAAAGATGGAAAAATCGATAGCTACGTAAAGAAAGTACGGAGAAAATCGATGTTTACTTCGAAAAAGAAATTTAAAAAGTTCGATAAGCTGGTTGAAAAATCTGATAGCTTTCCGTTAGAAACATTGCAAGAAGACCCGCTTTTTAAGTTAATTGAATCTTTAAATAATACACACAAGGCAGCCACAACAAAGGAAATATATCAGAAAGCTTCTACTGATCTGAAACGGGCGAATCGCATGTTTATTCGCGGATATCGGAAAATGAAGGAGGACAAATTATTCTATCCGAACGCTAACAGCACGTTGCGCCTGACATACGGTAATATCAAACCCTATTCGCCCAACGCAGATACAACTTATTCAATCTATACCACGCTGGAGGAAGGTATTCGCAAAGAAGATCCAGATAACGCGGAATTTCACGTTTCTCCAAAGTTGAAAACATTGTATGAAGAAAAAGATTATGGCCGCTATGCAAATGACAAAGGTGAAATGGTTGTCAATTTTATTAGCAACAACGACATTACAGGAGGTAACTCGGGATCTCCCGTAATCAACGCTGATGGCGAATTGATTGGTACAGCTTTTGACGGCAACTGGGAAGCTATGTCTGGCGATATTTTCTTTGAGGACGAGATTCAACGCACGATATCGTGTGATATACGTTATATACTTTTTGTTATCGACAAGTTTGGTGGCGCTCAAAACCTCATCAACGAGATGGAGATTGTGGCAAAGTAAACCGTCAAATTATAGTTCAACATGGTCTTGAGAGCGATGCCGTAAAGGTGTCGCTCTTTTTAATTTTCACTGGCTGAGCTATTTCTAATCAAATGGTTGGATAAAAGCATTATTTATTCGCCCGTATTACTTTATTATATTTGCATCGTATTGATTCAAACATATGATGAACAACTCAAAGAAATATTTGCGGCTTTACACATCTACTTTTTTTTCACTTGTGTTAAGTATAACGTTGATAACCACTGGATGTGACAGCGACACAAAGGAAACAGAAAGTTTCCCGGTTAGTTTTGAAAATTTTGACACTTCAAAGGCTACCGAAAAACTGATGGAATGGGATTATCACGGTATCTATATCTATCTTCCGGAATGTTTCTATCGGGTAAACAATCGAAATTTCAGTCTATCTAATGAAAATAATTTCTCTTGTGATGAACATAAGCTTCATTTCTCCGCAGATTTCATCAAGAACGACGATATGCCTTATTACAGAAAATTCTACGAAAGAGATAACACCCACCAAAAAGACGAATTAATTTTGTTGGATTATGTCACTGCTTCGAGAACAGAAAACCTCAGCGCTGCTTCAACGTCTATTCATTCGATAGACACTACATTTCAAGGAAACCCTATTTATATGGGAGCCGTTCGAGGTCAACAATCCAGTTATTCCAATCAGCTCTACTACCAGTTTGGAGTGATCAAAAGCAAACCTGGATACTACGTTTTACAGGTGATTGCGAATGATAATGATATTCAATTCTACCATAGCGACATTTTGGAAATTTTAAAAAGCACAAGAATTCAATAGTTATGCCCGTTGACCTGCATACATTACGGGAAACTCTCAAAGAGGAGCTACCAGGTGAAGATGCTCATGTAGCCATGTCTCCTACAGGAAGGGGGCGTTCTTCAGAAGCATTAAAACATGCCAGTAATATACGGGAAAGTGCAGTGGCTCTCGTTATTTATGAATCACCGGAAGGCCTGGCATCTGTTCTCATCCAACGTCCAACATATAAAGGTGTTCATAGCGGTCAGATCTGTCTTCCGGGAGGCAAGCGCGAAAAAGGAGAACGTGACCTCATCCAGACGGCAATTCGGGAATGTGTTGAAGAAACAGGCTTAAAATCAAACCATTTGCGCCATATCGGAGAACTCACGCCCGTTTTTATACCAGTGAGCGGATACCATGTTTTTCCCTATATTTTTGAATATTCCGGAGTTTTAGATTTTTTTCCTGATCAGCGCGAAGTGGATGAGATTTTACCGTTTAATCTGAAACAACTTTTGCTGCGCGACACTTTGCAAAGAACGGATATCCATCTCCACGACGAGAGAATTCTTAGGGATGTTCCGCATTTCGCCATTCGTGAGCGCGTTGTCTGGGGAGCCACTGCGCTTATTTTACACGAATTCAAAGAAGTGTTAATAAAAGCAGAGGGGAAACAGCATGAAAAACTTGATTAAGTCTTATATACTTTACGAAATGTGAGGTTTACCCGAGGACGATGTATACGTTTTGATTTTGGAATTTGATGCTTCCAGTAATGCTGAAGTGCACCCCGCATCACAAGTAGTGAGCCATGCGTCAATTGAAAGGTCTGTTTTTCCTTAGTTGCCTTGTGTTTCAGATGAAACGGTCGTTCGACCCCCAAAGAAACAGATGCAATCGTCGGGCAAGACCCGAGCTCTTTCTCATCATCTGCGTGCCAGCCGTTGCTATCATTTCCATCGCGGTACAGGTTCATCAAACAAGCGTTGTAATGGTCACCTGTTAAAACTTGAATTTTTTCTTTAATCGCCAGCACTCTAGGATCCCAAGAGTAAGGCTTTAGCCGCTTGCCTGAATAACCGTAAGTAATCCCATCATCAGCGTAGTAAATTTGCTTACGGGGAATCACATGCTCACGCCCAAAAATCTTCACTGTACCTGATTCCCACTTCAATTGATGATAACAGTATTCAAAAAAACTGTCTGCCAATTTACGGTCGAGGAAATCAGGAAACCAATCTACCGCCCCATCTTTCAGATCATAATGTTTCATAAATAACCCATTGCGTCATAAACAACGTATCCTAACAACTCTTTGTTTAAGGAAAACCAATATTGAAAATTACGCACATTTGGAACCACGAATTCATCCCAGTGATATGCACGCTCACTTCCCACAAAAGGATCAGTCGAAAAAGGAGTTACCGCAAGGTCCTGCTGTTCAAAGCAAGCCTTTGCCCGCTTCATATGTTTTGCTGAAGTGATCAGTACAAATGAATCAAGATGAGGATATGACGTGTTGAGTAACTGAGCTGTGAATTTTGCATTTTGATAGGTGTTTTTAGAGTTTTCTTCAATAATAATATCCTTTCTGGGAATCCCCCAGCGTATGAGTACAGATTTCAACTGTTGCGCCTCATGTAGTCCGCGATCCGAAACAAACCCGTGATCACCACTCAGTAATAATTTATCAATTTTTTTGCGCTTGTAAAGGTCGATGGCCTGCCAGATCCGATCACCTCCACGACGAATACTCAATCGATCCGTATCATTATCATATTCAAACATGCCACCCAAGACAATTCCTACCTGATGATGCTCTAATTGATCAGTCGAACTAGCAGGTATCTCCCATAATCTAACAGTCTCTTTGAAGATAAAACTATTACTAAATACCAAAACAATAACAACTGCTGCATATTTGAACCGCTTCTTCCAGCGCGGATTTTTGCAAAAGAAAATTCCAGCAATCACCACAAGTAACCACGTGAAAGGGCTAATAAAAAAGTAAGATATTTTGGAGAGGACAAAAAACATTAGCGTACCAGCGTTGTCACAAATTTGTCGAAATAATACTTAAATTACTATTTTTGGAGTCTTTTTGTAAATAAAACACACATTATGGATAACACCAATGAAACAAAAGAGGAGCTTATTTTAGGGTATAGCCAGAGCGAGATCATAGATGTACTGGTGGATTTTGGTATTAGTATACTCATCGCACTGATCATTCTATTTGTAGGGTTTCGTTTAGCGCGTTTTTTCTCTAAATTAACGAAAAACGTATTAGAAAAACGCGAGTCTGACCAAGGCTTGATTACATTCATGGGATCACTGGTAAACGGCATTGTAAAAATACTCACAGTGATCACGGCCTTCTCTCAGTTGGGTATTGAGATGACCTCATTCATAGCTATCCTTGGTGCTGCTGGTTTAGCAATTGGTATGGCTTTCTCGGGCACACTAAGCAATTTAGCCGGAGGTGTAATGCTGCTTATCTTTAAACCGATTAAAGTCGACGAATATATTCATGCTCAAGGGGAAGGGGGTACAGTGAAAGAAATACAAATTTTTCATACTATTCTGCATACGCCCGACAATAAAACGATTATTCTACCGAATGGGCCTTTATCTACGGGAAATATTACGAATTTCAGTCGTCAGGATACGCGTCGGATCGACTTTTCATTTGGTTTTGCCTATGGCGAAAACCTCAAATTAGCAAAAGAAACGATTTTAGAAGTCATAAACAGTCACCCACAGGTTTTCAAAGACCCGGAACCTTTTGTAAAATTGGGATCACTTGGTGATTCATCTGTAAACCTTACGGTGCGCATCTGGTCCAAAAAAGAAGATTACTGGGATATTCATTTTTACGTGAATGAAAAAGTCTATGAGAAATTTGAAGAAACGGAAGGATTGAGTATTCCCTTTCCTCAAATGGATGTACATCTTGATAAGTCAGAATAAATCCATTCAATAAAAAGCTTACGTTATTTTTTGTAGCGGGGAACCAAAGCGTTCCTCGTTACTGTGTTTATGGCGTAGCTCCGTTTTTATTTTCAAGGTGTAAAAGAAAAGCATACTCCATAGCTACTTCCTTGAATTGCTGGAACCTACCTGATGCACCTCCATGCCCCACATCCATATTACAATACATCAAGAGTAAATTATCATTGGTCCGATATTCGCGTAATTTAGCAATCCATTTAGCAGGCTCCCAATATTGAACCTGACTATCCCAAAACCCCGTTGTTATCAATAGGTGAGGATAATCCTGGGCACCAACATTGTCATAAGGTGAATACGATTGAATATAATCAAAAAACTGCGGATCCTTTGGATTACCCCATTCATCAAACTCACCCGTTGTTAAAGGAATTGATTCATCCATCATCGTATTGATAACATCCACAAAAGGAACTCCGGCCAATACACCGTTAAACAGCTCTGGACGCATGTTCATCACAGCTCCCATCAGCAAACCTCCAGCACTACCTCCCTGCGCATATAAATGAGCTGTGGAGGTGTAATTTCGCTCCACCAACATTTCAGCCGCAGCAATAAAATCACTGAAAGTGTTTCTTTTCTGAAGCAATTTACCCTGCTCGTACCATTTCCTTCCCATATCCTCACCTCCTCGGACATGTGCAATCGCAAAAACAAATCCACGGTTCAGCAAACTGAGCCGAACGGAACTAAAGTAAGGGTCCATACTTATACCATACGAGCCATAACCATACAACAGCAGAGGCGTACTCATTTCAATTTCAGTATCTTTTTTATAGACTAGCGAAACAGGAATATCTGTACCGTCTTCAGCTACAGCAAAAATGCGCTCAGACTGGTAATTGTCAGCCTTAAAAGTGGGATCAACGACTTTTTTCTGCTTGAGCAAAACTTTCGATTGAGTCTCCATGTCGTACTCGTAAATGGAGATAGGTGTTGTCATAGAGGTGTAGACAAAACGCAGTTTGCTTGTATTGAAATTCGGATTTTCTCCTATTGCAACGGTATAAGCAGGATCGTTTTGATCAACGATGTGTTCCGTACCCGATTTTAAGTTTTTAATGATCAATTGTGTCAGACCATTCTTTCGCACCTGCATGACCCGAAAATCATTAAAGAAATCAACTTCTTCTATTAACGTTTCTTCGTTGTGTGGTACAACTACTTCCCAACTATCAACATCAGTATTTTCAACTGGAGATCGCATCAATTGAAAATTAATAGCGCTGAGATTGGTCAGGTAATAAAAATATCCCTCGTAGTGAAATACACTATATTCGTGATCTCGTTGACGCGATACTATGGACTTCCAGTTTTCATCAGGGAAATCTGCCCGAATGTACTGCGTTTCAGTCGTGATACTCTGAAAACTTTCGATAAAAATGTAATCCCCCGATTTTGATTTTCGAACATCACAAATAAACGTTTCGTCTTTTTCGTGAAACACCAATTCGTCGTCCTTCGGATCTTCACCTAAACGATGCTTATATACTTTACAGGGACGCAGCGTTGCCGTATCTTGCACTGTATAGAATATTGTTTTATTATCATTAGCCCAGACGGCATTTCCCGTCGTATTTTGAATTGTATATGCTAACGTTTCATCGTTCGGAATCTGTTTGAAACACAACTTATACTGACGTCTCGAAACAGTATCGACACCATAGACCAACCAATTGTTGTCAGGACTTACAGATCGTCCAGCAATTTGAAAGTAATTTTCATCCTTAGCAAGTTCAGGTCCGTTCAACAAGACCTCTGATTGTTTATTTTCAGCATCTGCATCCTTTTTCCAGCGCACGTAGAGGGGGTAATCTTGACCTTCTTCGAAACGCGTGGCATAGAGGTATCCGTTCCTTTCAACAGGTGGTGTCTCGAATCGTTGTTCCACGCGGCTTTTCATTTCATCAAACAATTGTTGTTGAAGTTGTTCGGTATGCTCAAGTTGATGATGTAGAAATTCATTTTCCGCCTCGAGGTAATCGAGTACTTTTTTCGTTTCGGGGTCGTTCGTTCCTTTTTCTTTTTGGCTATCTGAAAGGCGCATCCAAAAATAATCATCAGCCCATTCTCTTCCTTCCCATTCAAAACTCCGAGGTGTTTTTAAAGCGACAGGTGGTTCAACTCTTTTCTTGTTCATCATTTGCTTTTTTTCTACCTACTTATTTAATTGATTGAGATTCAGATAATGAGTAATGCGTACCATCTCGAGAAATGACCATTTGAACTATTCCCCATGATACAAACAACACCAGTAATTTATCGATATATGCTTTTTTTAATTTCGTTCGGCGATATAATTTACTCAGCGTTATTTTTCCGAACTCTTCAATCGTATTTAATACCAGCATTTCATCGGCATCAAACTTTTGGGGTTTGCCCCCTTCTTTTCCTTGATTTTTCCAAACGCGCACCAAGATCTTATTGGCCAGCAACGTATGATCATCGCGCCGGACATAGGTTTTCCACTTATCATGTTCATCTTTGGCACGTACGGGACGCTTTTCAGCTTTTGGAACCGTCACTTGCAGCACCAGTTTGTGTTCGTCCTGTAAAACCTCAGTAGTAAAGGTAACGGCAGGATCACAAAACATATCTGCAGCTCCCTGAATGACGTGAAACTCCTCCTCTGGATACACGCCAACGACTTTGCCGTTATCTTTTACGCCGATAAGCAATCTACCGCCATCTGTATTCGCGAAGGCTGCCAGCGTACGTGCAATTTTTTTTGAGTCATCTACGCGAAATTTAAAATCTTGTCGCTGATGTTCACCTTCTCGTATGTAAGCTTTCAAATTATTCAAAATCGAAGGACTTTCCACAAAGATAGCTTATGCATTCCAGATTTCCCAAGCTTTTAACGCTTGATGCTGCAGCATCGACTTTCCATTCAAAGTGTTCGCTCCATTCGTTGCAGCAACTTTTAAAAAACTGGTCATTGGCGGATTATAAATGAGATCAATAATGAGATGTTGGTCACCTACAAAATCAATTGGGAATGGAGGTCGTTCCTCTATATTAGGGAATGTTCCCAGCGGCGTACAATTAATAATTAACTTGAATTGTTCAGTCATAATTTCATTCGCTTCATCATAACTAAATTGCCTGTTTGAGGAGGGATTTCTTGATAGAAAAAAAACTTCAATCCCCAAATTTTCCAGTGTATATTGAACGGCATTAGAAGCTCCTCCAGTCCCCAGAATCAGTGCCTTTTCATGTTGGTTCGTTAAAAATGGCTGAATTGACTTTTGAAAACCATAGGCATCCGTATTGTATCCTATTTTGCGACCTTCCTGAATTTTAATTGTATTAATAGCACCAATAGAGCGAGCAACAGGATCAATTTCGTCAACCAGTTCTAGCACGGCTTTTTTATAAGGAATGGTCACATTCAGGCCATCAAATTCATCAGCTTTATTTTCCATCCAATTCGATAGCGCTTTTTCGTCCTTCAACTCAATATTCTCATAGAACGCATCCTTATTTTCTCGTGCAAACTTGTCATTAAAAAAAGAGGCAGAAAAAGAGTGATCCAATTTTTTCCCCAATAAACCGTATCGATTCTTAGCCATCATCAATTAATTTTTAGCACCAAAGCGTTCAACTACAAATACGAGAAGAAAACCCGAAGTAGCAAGTACCAAAGCACCCCAGAGTTGACCATTCGCAACCATTTCGGGCCATACATTTTGATCCATCCAAACTTCACGTCCATCCGAATGAACGATCAAAGGTGACTCCCCTACCCGCTCTTTCCAGGGCCATATTTTCCATAGCGATCCAAATAGGAATCCAGCCAATAGCGCAAGTACGAGGTTTTTATAATGTGCAAAAAGATAGTTCAACAATCTGCTGAATGATAACAAACCGATTAAGCACCCTAACGCAAACAATCCAATAATTATGGGATTGAAGTCTTTGATCCCCCCAATAATTGTATGATAAGATCCAAGAAGAACAAGAATGAATGCGCCGCTAATTCCGGGCAAAATCATGGCACAAATTGCGATAGCACCACTCAGGACAATATACCAGTACGCTCCCCCATCCGCCGTAGATTGTAAAGAAGAAATCAGCGCAGCCACGGTTGTTCCGACAATTATAGCGATAAAGGCGTTAATATTCCATTTATCCATGGAGCGCAATACGAAAATAGCACTACTTAAGACGAGCCCGAAGAAAAAAGACCACAATAAAACAGGATAATGTTCGAGAAGATACACCAAAATTTTTGCCAGCGAGAGCACACTAATGCCTATTCCAAGAAAAAGTGCAACAAAGAAATTACCATTAATATAACGCCAGCAGGAACGGATTCCTTCTTTAGATAGAACGCGCAAAGCATTTAAATTGATCTTACTCAGGCTCCCGATCAGCTCTTCGTAAATTCCGGTTATAAAAGCAATAGTCCCACCAGAAACACCAGGTACAACATCAGCAGCACCCATCCCCATGCCGCGAAGCATGATCATCAAATATTCTTTAATTGTGCGTTTGTCGTTGTTTATTGTCTCCATTCTGATCAGTTACCCGAATTCATATTCAAGCAATAAAAGTAGAGAAATTTTACGATTTCGTCCTTCCGTACTTATGAAGTTTACATTTCTCGGGAGCGCTAAAAGCTATGAACGCGAAATAAGAAAAAAATACACTTGCTAATTGACCGAGTAATCTTATCTTTAGACGTTCAAAAATTTCAAATTATATGTCAAAACCAATTACCAAAGAAAGTCTATCATTCCTGGAGAATTATATCAACAATGCCGCACCAACCGGTTTTGAAACCCCCGGTCAAAAGATGTGGCTCGACCATATCAAACCTTATATTGATGATTACTTTATTGATAACTATGGAAGTGTCGCAGGAGTCATTAACCCAGAAGCCGAATATAAAGTCGTTATAGAGGCACATGCCGACGAAATTTCATGGTTTGTCCACTACATTACTGATGAAGGGTTCATTTACGTGAGAAGAAATGGTGGTTCAGATCACATGATCGCTCCTTCCAAACGCGTCAATATCCATACGGATAAGGGAATAGTAAAAGCTGTCTTTGGGTGGCCAGCTATTCATACGCGCCACGACAAAGATCCAACGCCTAGTAGTAAAAACATCACACTCGATTGTGGTTGTAGCTCGAAAGATGAAGTAGAAGAACTCGGTGTTCATGTCGGTTGCGTTGTCACTTTTGACGACGAGTTCACCATATTGAACAAAAAAAGATATGTCGGTCGTGCCCTCGACAATAGAATTGGTGGTTTCATGATTGCTCAGGTGGCGCGCATGCTTAAAGAAAATAAAAAAGACCTTCCTTTTGGACTTTATATTGTTAATGCTGTTCAGGAAGAGATTGGTTTGCGCGGTGCTCAGATGATTGCGCAAAAAATCAAGCCAGACGTTGCGATCGTCACCGATGTATGCCACGATACAAACACTCCTCTGATTGATAAAAAAGTGCAAGGTGATTTTAAAGGTGGAAAAGGTCCTGTGCTAACATACGGCCCTGCTGTTCAAAATAATTTATTAAAGCATATTATCAGTGCCGCAGAAAAACACAAAATTCCTTTCCAACGACTAGCTGCATCGCGCGCTACGGGAACGGATACGGATGCCTTTGCATACTCCAACGAAGGCGTTCCGGCATCATTAATATCTCTTCCGATTCGCTACATGCACACTACGGTAGAAATGACGCACGAAGAAGACGTTAAACATACAATTCAGTTGATTTATGAATCTATTTTAGCACTCAAAAACAAACAAGATTTCCGCTACTTCAGCTAATTAAACAATGGATTATAAGCAGATCATAGCAGAACTCAAGGGAGGACAGCCCCAACCGCTTTATTTTTTACATGGCGAGGAATCCTACTACATTGACGCCATTACAGAGGCGGCTGTAAATCATGTTTTAGCTGAAAGTGAACGCGATTTTAATCAGACTATCGTCTATGGAAAAGATGCCGATTTGACACGATTGCAGGAACAGGTCAAACAATATCCAATGATGGCTGAAAGGCAACTGGTTGTACTGAAAGAAGCACAAGATGTTCGCGATTGGACACCACTGGAGCCTTACTTTGAATCGCCGACAGCAACGACGGTTTTCATCATCTGCCACAAACATAAAAAAGTCGATCGTCGCAAAAAATACTATAAATTACTCCAAAAAAAAGCGGTTGTATTTGAAAGCAAAAAGCTCTACGAAAATCAAGTTGATGGATGGATCTTAAACTACTTAAAAGGTAAAGGTTTTGGCATCAATCAAAAGGCGATGATGTTATTGGTTGATTTCCTCGGAAACGATTTGGGTAAGATTGCCAAAGAACTCGACAAATTAGCTATTGTTCTGGAAAAAGGAACAGAAATCAGCGAAGTACATATTGAAGAGAACATTGGCATTTCAAAGGATTACAACAGCTTTGAATTGTCCAATGCGGTTGCGCGACGAGATATTTTAAAAGCTTACAAAGTCATTAATTATTTTGAGCAAAACCCAAAAGCAGCACATATTACTCAAATCATCCCTGTGCTCTTTGGTTTTTTTGAGCGTCTGATGAAAATTCATTTCGCAGGAACGAACGATTATCGCGTTATCCAGTCGAAACTTAAAATGAATCCGTTCGCCGTTAAAGAAACAATGAAATCTAAGAACATTTACAAGCCAAAAAAAATTGCTAAAAATATTGCTTTATTGCACACTTACGATTTAAAAAGCAAAGGAGTCGATCGTGGACCTGGCAGTGATGCTGATTTATTGCGCGAACTCGTTTATCAACTCATGCATTAATGCGCAGTTTTTTTGTAGACATATTATCACTTGACGTTGAACGAATGACGTTGCCTCCACAAGAATCTAAGCATGCTTGTCGGGTATTGAGAATGCGGGAAGGAGATACATTAGCTATTTTGAACGGTCGCGGTGAAGTACTCGAAGGATCTATTGAAGATGCAAATCCCAAAGCCTGCAAAATTGTTAAACAACAATACAGTCATCACGCACCCGATACCCACCACACGCACATTGCCATTGCTCCGACCAAATCAAATGATCGGTTTGAGTGGTTTTTAGAAAAGGCAACCGAACTCGGTGTTCATGAAATCACGCCACTTTTATGTGCACATTCTGAACGAAAAAAAATAAAACAGGAGCGCTATCAGAAAGTGCTCACAGCCGCCATGAAGCAATCACAGCGGTTATATTTACCTCAATTAAATCCGTTGACAACGTTTAAAGATTTTATATCTAATGCAGATGGAGGTTTCATCGCACATTGTGAGGATGGACCCAAAAATCCGCTGGAAGAAGCCTTGCATAAAAATCATCCACTGATTCTTATAGGGCCCGAAGGTGATTTTTCCGCTGAAGAAATTCATTGGGCGACGGAGAAATCTTTTAAATCCATTACGCTTGGAAAAACGCGACTACGAACGGAAACAGCTGGAATAATGGCGTGTGCCATTACGAAATTAAAATTTGAAAAAGCAAATGAATAAATGGTTAATCATCACATTATTGCTCCTTGTACAAACCTTTTTATTTGGGCAATCGACTTATCAAGTAGCTGTTTTAAAATACAACGGCGGAGGTGATTATTACGCCAATCCCACAGCCGTTCCGAATCTTGTAAAACAAGCTAATAAAGAGCTCAATGCTGACATCGACTCAGAAGTCCCCTACGTTGAGGTGGGCAGTCCGCTGCTGTTTACATACCCCTTCGTGCATATGACAGGGCATGGAAATGTCGTTTTTTCCAATGCTGAGCGCGAAAATCTAAAAAACTACTTACTCGCAGGAGGTTTTCTGCATATCGATGACAATTATGGCATGGATGAATTTATACGACCAGAAATAAAAAAAGTATTCCCCAATCAGGAATTGATTGAATTACCTTTCGAACACCCTATCTTTCATGAACAACATGATTTTAATGGATTACCCAAGATTCACGAACACGACGATAAACGCCCGCAGGCGCTTGGGATCATCATTGAAGGACGACTCGCATTGCTCTATACTTATGAATCTGATTTAGGTGATGGATGGGAAGATCCAAGTGTTCACAATGACCCCGTCAGAAAACATAAGCAAGCATTAAAAATGGGTATTAACATTTTATCTTTTTCATTACTTAAAGGTGGATATGAATGAAAACAAAACAATTCTACATAGGTTTTTCGCTATTTTTACTGCTTTGTTCTTTTTTGTGCAATGCGCAAGAAGAATCAATCCCCGAACCGCCCAGTAAGCAGAACACCTATTTTTACTCCATTCAAAGTTATGAACGACAACCTAAACCTCCCAAATATATGAGGGATGGTATTGATGTTTCCACTTCCATACCTCAATCCAGGTGGAGAGCCAAGGATAGTCTATTCTATGCCTACGAACAAGTTCACCTCGAATCATTCGAATTTGCGCTAAGTATTTTTAGTAAGCTTAACACAGATACACTTCATGAACCTCATGCCCAGCAATTATATCGAACGACGTTACAACAGACAAAACGATTTGAGGAATTGTATGATTTTAATAAAAAAACACTTCCCGAAGACACCAATTCTGTTTGGAGTGTAAAGAAAGCTGCTCTGCGTTTATGCCAAGTATATATCGCTCATGCTAACAAATCCTGGAAAGCTGAAGAAGACACTATTTTTAATATCCTTTACCATCCAGAAACCATTAGCGAATCACCCAATTATCGCAAAAAAATGAAAGCACTTGCTGCGGTTGCTAAACACATAGACTCCGCCTTAAGACTTTTCGTTTTTTTAAAAGACGACAGAGATCGAATATTATCAGAAGCTTTTGAGGAATTTGGAGACTTTCAACACAACTCCTTCTATGTGAGCAATGCTTATCTTTGTTACGCGATCGCACGGCATTATTACCGCAACGACAGAGAGCTGACCAACAAATACAACCGTGCTATAGATGAAATTTCCAAAAAAAACTATCTGCTCCCGAGTTTTCGAAACCTGTTTGGAAAGGTGATTAACAATAGACATGAATTAGAAGAAGAATTGACAGCGGCAGAAAAAACAGATACGCTCGACCCAAAAAAGACCTTTTTACCACCGGAAAGGGAAAAGAAAAAAGATTATTTGCCTTGGCTTGACTACCAGCTGATCATCTTGAGCTTTATTTTCGTTCTACTGATTTTAGTTCTTTTTGTATTGAAAACAGATCATCGCAAGTGATTCTATCACTACTTGTTTTCAATTGCAACCACGGCTTTGCGCACAGAACCATATTTCTTTAGGTAAGTTCTCGCATCGCTGACATGTATGTTACATTGTTCTGCAATCATCTGAGCCCCCCGCTCCACTAATTTATGATTGCTGAGCTGCATATCGACCATTTTATTCCCTTCAACGTGCCCCAGACCAATCATTAAACGCGAAGAAATCATATTTAACAGTAATTTTTGAGCGGTACCTGATTTTAACCGTGTACTTCCCGTGATGAACTCAGGTCCTACCAGGGGCACAATGGCGTGTTCAGCTTGTTCATCGAGTGGACTTCCAGGATTACAAGTTATTCCAGCAGTTAGCACATGATGTTCTCGTGCTTTTTTAATTGCTCCAACTACATACGGTGTTGTTCCAGAAGCCGCTATTCCAACCAGCACATCTTTGGCAGTGATTTCCGCTTCCAACAAGTCTTGCCAACCTTGATTTTCGTCGTCTTCAGCGCGCTCTACTGCTACGCGAATAGCGTCGTCTCCTCCGGCGATCAACCCATTAACCAAACCATGTTCAACACCAAAAGTAGGAGGGCATTCGGACGCATCTAAAATCCCAAGTCGGCCACTAGTACCGGCACCTATATAAAACAAGCGTCCTCCCTCCTTCATTCGGTCGAGTGCCTGGTCAAGAAAAGTTCCAAGTGCAGGAAGCACTTTCTCTACCGCTTTCGGTACCAAATGATCTTCAGCATTCATTTTTTCTAAAATTTCAGCCGTCGACATGTGTTCAATGTTATCGTAAGGACTATCGGATTCAGTAATTTTTTTCACGCCACCAGTTTTAGAGGTTTATTTAAACTAATTTTTGTTTGATCCCAATGCTCAGGGCCCTTTTAATGCTTCATTTTTGTTGGGATCGATTTTTATTTGCATTTAAGAAATAGAAGCGCCATATCTATCAAAAATTTGGATCAGTAACGAGAGATCCTCCATTTTATACCTGAATTGGGCATTATTGGCGCAGACACGTTTTAACTCCAATAAATACTTTTTTATAATTTGTGTATTTGCAGTAGGTTCAAAAAGCGCTCGTTGATGCTCCAAACCTCTTTCAGTATAGATCTTTTTCAACCGTTGCGGATCTACTATAACACCTTTGTTCGCAACACTAACATAAAAAAGCACACCGTTATTATCAACTCCCCAGTCCAATAGACTCAACATGTCGTGTCTGTCAATGTATGCGAGTAGAAAAGGATCAGTATGCTTGTATGAAGTTACACTATAAATCGGGATATCCAGCTCTTGTGCCACTATGCTATATATTAAACCTAACGCCAGGTCACTACCTTCACGGGTTTCAAAAACAGTATTTACAAAAAGGTCAAAAGGAGAAGCGGGAAACGAAGCACTGCGCTTAAAATCAAAATGATCAAAAAAGACACGATTGAGCACCTTTACATGTTCAAAACTCGTTTGTTTTGGATTGATTTCCAGCCATACTGCCTCTTTTAATTTGAGAAATTCCTTTCGCAATTCCTCCACAGTCAGTTGAGGATATTGAAATTTACATACATAAAAGACACCTTCCAGTAGATTTTTATCCCCCGATGAGATCCAATTTTTAAAGTTATTACAGAGTTCTTCAAATTGAAGTTGTTTTAACAATCGATCTAGCCGCTCAGCTTTCACGGGATTATCCAACGACTCCTCAAACAACCGTTCCAACATTGGAAGCAATTCCACACCGTGCTCACGCAATTTATTTTCAACCTCCAGAGCTATCCGCTCATCAGGATCATCCATGAGTTCTATAAGCGCGTTTATTGATGTTTTTGTTTTCACAATTACAAAGTTACGAGCAACTCGGCTGTATTTTAGAGATTCATGCAGTTCTTTTAAATAGTGAAATGTTAATTTCTTTAAACCAAGTATTTCACCATCTTCCCAAACATCCAGCCTGAGTGCCCCACTCATCATTGCGAAATACCACACAACTTCAGTAAAGACAACAAACAAAAAAAGGAGGAATAAATGCTGGACACTTATTCCTCCTTTTTGCTAAACCATGCTAAAACTATAAAACCCAATTACTTTGAATGTTAAAAAGCAATTATGGTACAAATATACATATACAATATTACCCAAGAAAGTAATTCTCATTTTTTAACATTTATATTCGATCATTACCTCGAGATCTTCGATTAACAAGACCAAACCGGTAACCTCTTTTCGTTCCTGCTTTGCGCCGTATCATAAAAGACCCTCGTATACATTTTACCCGTTCTATTGGGACTACCAACGAATTCCACTGTAAATAAAAAAGTTTTTGATCTGAATCTTGCCTTTGACCACGATAAATTCTATTTTTGGGCATCATTAACTGAGAAATAAATTTTCGCAACATGAGCGTATTAGTAAATAAAGATTCAAAAGTAATTGTACAAGGCTTCACGGGAAGTGAAGGAACATTCCACGCGGAACAAATGATTGATTTTGGCACCAACGTAGTAGGCGGTGTCACGCCTGGAAAAGGCGGTCAGGATCATTTAGGGAAGCCTGTTTTCAACACGGTGAGAGACGCTGTAGATCAAGTAGCGGCGAACGTATCTATCATTTTTGTACCGCCAGCTTTCGCGGCAGACGCCATAATGGAAGCGGCAAATGCAGGAATAAAAGTAATCGTGTGTATTACAGAAGGTATCCCTGTTAAAGATATGACGCGTGTCAAAGAATATATTAAAGCATTCGATTGTACGCTCATAGGGCCAAACTGTCCAGGGGTTATCACACCAGGAGAAGCAAAAGTTGGTATCATGCCTGGATTTGTCTTCAAAAAAGGGAAAATAGGTATCGTTTCAAAGTCAGGAACATTGACATATGAAGCTGCCGATCAAGTAGCCAAAGCTGGGCTGGGTATCACCACTGCCATAGGTATCGGTGGAGATCCTATCATTGGAACAACTACGCAAGAGGCGGTAGAAATGTTGATGGCTGATCCCGAAACTGAAGGCATCGTCATGATTGGAGAAATAGGCGGTAATCTGGAAGCTAACGCTGCAAAGTGGGTCAAAGAAAATGGAACGAAACCAGTAGTTGGATTTATTGCGGGGGAAACAGCTCCTAAAGGTCGAACAATGGGACACGCTGGTGCAATCGTTGGAGGAAGTGACGATACTGCAGAAGCCAAAAAGAAGATATTGGGAGAATGTGGAATTCACGTCGTTGATTCACCAGCTCAAATCGGTCATAAAATGGCTGAAGCATTAGGCACAAAAGTAGGTTAGATACATTAATACATAGATAAAAAGGAGCTGCTTATTTCAGCTCCTTTTTTTATTGGTAACAAAGAATTAATAAGAGCGAACTGACATGGAATTACAAGACAAAATAGTACTTATCACCGGTGGAAATTCCGGACTCGGTAAAGCAACTGCCGAAACAATGATTCAAAAAGGGGCTGAGGTAATTATTACTGGTCGCGATCAAGCCAAAACTACAGCAGTAGCCAAAGAAATTGGTGCAACTCCTTTCCATTGTGATGTTACGGACGACAATGCAATTGATGAGTTATATGCATTCATCCTAAAAAATTATCAAAAATTAGACGTCCTGGTCAACAACGCGGGAATTGGTCGAAGAAAAGAATTGACAGAGATGACACGAGAGGATATGAAAGCCGTCTATGAAGTCAATGTTTTCGGAGCAGCAATGGTAGCTAAAGGTGCGGCAAAAATATTTAAAAAGCAAAACAAAGGTAATATCGTTAACATCGCATCAACAGCAGCACTTAAAGGATACCCAACAGGTAGTATTTACAGTGCATCGAAATTTGCTTTGCGTGGTATGACACAGTGTTGGCAAGGCGAATTGCGTAAAGATAATATACGCGTCATCCAGGTAAACCCAAGTGAAGTCCCTACCGCTTTTGGAGACGAGGAAAATCGGGAAGAACGACCATTGGAAGCTAAAAAATTGACACCTTTTGAAATTGCACATACTATTGTAAGTACGCTGGAAATGGATGATCGTGGCTATATACCAGAGGTGACTGTTCACGCGACCAACCCTTTTTGAGAAATTGAAAGATTTGTATTGCAGACATGGAAAATGAACAATGGTTTGTCGTCTACACGCGTTTCAATACGGAAAAAAAGCTTCAATCTACCCTTGAAAATGCTGGCTACACCACATTTCTCCCACTATATACTACATTGAGACAGTGGAGTGATCGAAAAAAAAAGGTAAGTTTACCACTCATTCGGAGTGTGATTTTCGTCAAATTGGAACAAAGTAAATTAAACGACCTTTACCAATTCACCTATGTCCAGGGTATACTTAAAGAACATGGAGAACCCGGTACTGTTCGCAAACAGGAAATAGACAATTTAGAGATCATCGCAAAGGAATGGAGTGGTGAAAAAGTTAAAACCAACAAAACGATTTCACTCGAATCTGGAGATGCTGTAAAAGTCAAACGAGGACCTTTCGAAGGTGTATTTGGGGAACTGGTTTCCATCAAAGGAAAACATCGCGTCGTTGTTAAACTTCGATCTATGCAGGTTGAGTTCGTGATCGACGTTCCCAAAAATGCCGTAATTAAGGAAAAGTCTCAGTGATTTTACAGTGAACAATTGCTGGGAATCTTCGTTAATAACAGCATTAGAACATATTTTTAATGAGTTTTTTCAGTCGTTTAAATGACATAAATTATTGCTGATATCAAATAAAAATCCAATTTTGTTGGTGCCAAATTTAAAATAATAACTATTTTTCGTTTATGTTAAACTTTGAAAATACCGAAATTGCTTTTGCTTCGAAATCTAACGCTGCCCTGCGAAAGGCAAAAGCTCTTTATTCTTTAGTTGCTCGATCGTGGGTTGTCGACATAGGAAAGCACGTACTCAATTTTTTGTTGTTCATCCGTTTTCCGCTCAGGCCTTTTGTAAAACCAACCATTTTTGAAGTATTTGCTGGAGGCGAAACGATTGATGATTGTAACGATCGCATTGCTAACCTCGATAAATATGGTATAGGATCCATTCTGGATTATTCTGTTGAAGGAAGCGCAGAAGAGGTACTGCTCGACAAAACAGCGGAGATGATCATTAAAACTATTGTTAAAGCGGAAAATACGAAAGCTATTCCCTTCGCAGTTTTTAAAGTATCGGGTATTGCCAGCGACCGTATTTTAGAACGAAAAAGTTGGCACGAAGCCGAAATGAGTGATGAAGAGCACGAAGAATGGGAACGTGTTGAGCAAAGGATGCAAAAAGTAGCTTCTAAGGCCCATGAGAATAAAGTTCCGTTGTACGTAGATGCCGAAGATTACTCCTTTCAGCCCGCGATTGATGATTTAGTATGGAAAATGATGTTGAAGTATAACAAAGAGCGCGCTTACGTTTACAACACTATTCAAGCCTACAGAAATGATCGATATGAATTCCTTCAAAAGGCGCATGAAGATGCTGTGAGTGAGGGAATAATATATGGTTTGAAGCTAGTTCGGGGAGCATATATGGAACGTGAACGCGAATTAGCTGAAGAAAGAGGTTACCCCTCCCCCATCCATAAGAATAAAGATGCTACCGATAAATGTTTCAATGACTGTCTGCGGTACATTGTAAAACACATCAAAGATTTCGAACTTTGCAACGGCACACACAACGAAGAAAGTACATACTTGCTGACTGAATTGATGGACAAGTACGATATTCAGAAAGATGACTACCGCGTATATAGTGCACAGCTCTTGGGTATGAGTGACCATATTTCTTACAACCTGGCACACAACAATTACAATGTAGCCAAATATGTTCCATTCGGCCCTGTACGCGAAATGATGCCTTACTTAATTCGACGCGCTCAGGAAAATTCTAGTGCAAAAGGTCAAACTGGTCGAGAGCTAAAACTCATCAACCACGAATTGAAAGAACGGCGTAAAGCCAAAAGAAAAGGTGAAAGACAATCCGAACTGAGTACAGATAAAGCCAACAAGAAGATGGAAGACCGTAAATAAACAATAATCTCAAGTGCAATACCAAACACTTCTCTTCTATTTTCTTTTCGTGCTGTTGTCAGCTTGCTCTATAGGTAACAACTTCAGTGATTCAGATGTTGTTTATGATTTTCCGGATCAGTACGCTCAATTCCCGGGAGGATCAGACCAACTTTCTAGTTACATCAGTCGCAATGTAAATTACCCTGAAGAGGCCCAGCAACGGGGAATAGAAGGAAAAGTGTATGTTTCTTTTGTGGTTGAAAAAGATGGAAGCACGAGCAACATTGAAATTGTTCGTGGTGTTTCGGAATCGATCGACAATGAAGCTTTGCGGGTTATTAGTTCTATGCCAGAATGGGATCCTGCTTTGAAAAATGGATTAATAGTTCGCTCAAGCGCACGCGTACCCATCAACTTCGTATTGCGCTGAAGTTATAATACCTCAACACTTATAATAAACAAGTAATGGGAGGTTCAAACAAACGTCTTGTTCTTTTATTTAATGTTAACAGAAGCTCACTAGACACAGTAAACGATTCTCGAAGCTGTCTGATAGTCATATCTTCATCACTTTTCTTTAATTTTTTCCTAAAATAACCTTGTATAATCCATTGATTTTATATTTTTGCACACCGCAACGATAAAAGTTGTTCGTTATTTGAAATTAGAATTAAGCTGATGAATACTTTAAAAACGCTTTTAAGGTATTATCTTGTTTTGTTGTGCTGTATCAATAACCTAAAACAGGAGGATATTGATAAAGTTTCGAGCTTTAATAGGTGTTTGACACACGCTTTGAATTATTAACGGTGAGGTGGGTGAGTGGCTTAAACCACATGTTTGCTAAACATGCGTACGTTAACGCGTACCGGGGGTTCGAATCCCCCTCTCACCGCAAAACGGTAATCCTCACGATGGATTGGGGATGAGGACC
>CAYFTH010000026.1:0-32890 GCA_964346075.1 uncultured Fluviicola sp.
GGTATACAGAAAAACCTTTTTGCTTCAACGCCTCTTCAGGTTCGCTAAAATCGAATCCTTCTCCTGTGTATAAATGCAGGACGGCAACTGTTTGCCCTTTAAACGCGCCGTCAACTGCAAGATCATATTGACTTCCAGCAGCATTTCCATAACTGTCACTCTGGACTTCCCGTTTGCGTTTGACAATTTTTCGAGTGTTGGTTTCCTCATCAAGTACTTCAACTTCGACTTCTTCTTCAATCACATTTTGATTTGCACATTTATTGTATTGTGCAATCGATAAACTCGTAATAGCTAGACTAAACGTAAATAGAAATAACTTTTTCATAATTTTTTTCTTTCTCGTACAGTGGAGTTTGAAATGGGTTCAAATTTATTTTGCCCAATCCTCCCGATCCAGGTTTCTAAACTGTATGGCTTCTGCGATATGGTTGGTTTGTATTTCATTTGCGTGTTCTAAATCAGCGATTGTTCTCGCGACCTTTAGGATGCGGTCATAGGCACGTGCTGAGAGTCCCAGATTATCCATAGCTTGTTTCAAGATGGCGTTACAACTCTCGTCAATTACACAGTAGCTGCGCAATTCGCGACTACTCATTTGTGCGTTGCAGTGGGTTTCTTTACTTTTTTCGAAGCGCTTTTCCTGGATAAGGCGAGCCTCAACTACGCGATCTCTGATGTCTTGACTTTTCTCTGTGGGCTCATCATGTGCCAACTCATCAAAACTAACCGGAGTAACTTCGACGTGAAGGTCGATTCGGTCGAGTAGGGGGCCACTGATTTTATTCAAGTAGTTTTGCACAATTCCCGGAGCGCAAACGCAATCTTTTTCAGGATGATTATAGTAGCCACAAGGGCAAGGATTCATTGCTGCCACTAGCATGAAGCCTGCTGGATATTCCACTGTGAATTTTGCTCGAGAAATGGTCACCTGGCGATCTTCAATCGGTTGACGCATCACTTCTAGCACGGAACGTTTATATTCAGGCAGCTCATCGAGAAACAGCACTCCGTTGTGGGCGAGCGAAATTTCTCCTGGTTGAGGATAGCCTCCACCGCCTACTAGTGCTACATCGGAAATCGTATGGTGTGGTTTTCGAAAAGGACGATGGGTGACAAGTCCAGCACCAGCGTCTACTTTACCAGCTACGGAATGAATTTTAGTGGTTTCGAGCGATTCGTCAATGCTCATCGGGGGAAGAATCGTCGGTAGTCGTTTGGCCAGCATTGATTTACCTGCGCCAGGTGGACCAATCAACACTACATTGTGTCCACCTGAAGCGGCGATTTCAAATGCGCGTTTAATGTTCTGTTGTCCTTTGACATCTTTGAAATCAACTCCGATTTCGTCCAGCTTATCAAAGAACTCATCGTTCAAATCCACCTCAACAGGATCAAGGTTTGCGTCATTATTCAGGAAGTCAACGACTTCATTGATGGAGCTCACACCGTAAACATCGATCTCTTCAACTATCGCTGCCTCGCGCGCATTCTCTTTTGGAAGAATAATACCTTTATAACCCTCTGATTTAGCTTTTAATGCGATGGGAAGAATACCTTTCATAGGTTTTAAACTCCCGTCCAGGGAAAGTTCTCCCAATAGCACATAATCTTCTAAGTGATCTGTTTTGACTTGTTCACTTGCGGCCATTATTCCAATTCCGATAGGAAGGTCAAATGTAGAACCTTCTTTACGAATATCGGCAGGAGCCATGTTTACAGTAATTTCTTTCATCGGGTATTTGTACCCGTTGTTGGTGAGTGCCGCCTTGATGCGCTGTTGACTCTCTTTGACAGCACTGTCGGGTAGTCCCACTAATATAAAACTAATTCCTTTTCCGATGTTCACTTCTATGGTGATCGGGGTTGCATCTATGCCGAAAACGGCAGATCCGTAAGTTTTTACTAACATTGATATAGGTTTTTAAGTTATTTCCTACCTAAGATAAGAAAAATTATAGAAAGTGGACAAGTCAAGATGTAAAAATACGCACAAGTCTTCGCTGATTCGCATAGCCTATTAATTCTTTGTACTTTTTAAAGAGTCTGAAAATAAGGATCACAGTTTGTTATTTGCAAATTGCTCGTTCTACGTGATCAATTAAGCTATGGATGACCTTAATGTGTATTTCTTGAGCACGATCGGCATAATTAGAATGCGGAGCCCGGATTTCAATATCGCATAGTTCAGCCATGGTTCCACCTGTTTTGCCTGTTAATCCAATAACCTTCATTCCTTTTTTGTGGGCCGTGTGAATCGCGTTAATGACATTTTTAGAATTGCCACTGGTCGAAATAGCGAGTAATATATCTTCCTTTCTGCCGACACCTTCTACGTAGCGCGAAAAAACTTCGTCGAAACCAAAGTCATTGGCAACACATGAAAGATGAGAAGCATCGGCTATAGCAATGGCCGCCATTGGTTTTCGATTTTCGCGAAATCTACCAGTCATTTCTTCGGCAAAGTGCATCGCATCACACAGCGAACCACCGTTTCCACAACTCAGAATTTTACCTTCTTTCCCGAAGGATGAAACCATCAAATCTCCTGCTTCCTGAATCAACTGTAAATTTTCAGGAGTGTTAAATTTTTGCAAAATTTTCAGAGCTTCATCAAAATGGTCTGCTATTTGTTTCATGGCACTATAATTGAAAGTCAAATTTAAAAATAAATCAAGAGAAGTAACTACGATTTTGAACAAGATTACTATATTTGAAATCGGAGTTCGCTCTATAAACTACGAAACAATGAAAAAGATACTTTTACTCAGTGTACTATTATTCTCAGGAATGTTTAGCGCTTCACTAAATGCTCAAGAAGCTACTAATTGCTATGAGAAGTTAGAAAAAGCTTTTGAAGAAAGAGGGGCTTATACCGTTTCTGATAATATACATCGCAATGTAATTATTTCATTTTTTGAAGAAGATGAGGTCTATTGTATTAAAGCAAAAGTGCGAGTTGAAAATGGTTATATAGAATCTATTTTCTACTATTATGATGATAATACTTCTAAGCTCTATGACAAGAAATTTTATAACTTAAACAACGAACCACCTTCGATAGAGAATGGTATTTCTGAGATGATTAAAAACGCCGACGGCGAACGCTTTAAGGTGATTTTTATCGAGAAACTCAAGCCTAAGCAAAAGAAGCTGAAACGCGTGACAATCAATCCTGATGATCTCTAGAACGATAGGGATTAAAAATATTACAGGGGGCGGTTTAGTGACCGCCTTTTTTTATGCTTGAATGTAAACAACCTTCTTTGTTTCGAAGAACGACTCTTCAAATTTCTCATGCAGATCGAAGATCGTTTTTGAACCAGGTACAGGAAATAATTCTTTTGTCAGATCACCACCCTTCAAATAAAGTATGCCGTTCGGAAGTCCATTCTTGTTGTTCGTACCAATTAGTGGGCGAACCCATTCATAGAATTGTTCCATTCGCGTTACAGCCCGACTAATGATAAAATCATATTTTGTCTTAAGTTCTTCTGCCCTCGCATGATCCGCTCGAACATTTTTGAGGTCCAATGCAGTAATAACGTCATTGACGACCTTTATTTTTTTGGCTTTCGAATCGACGAGATGGAATTGACTTTCAGGAAATAATATGGCCAGAGGAATGCCCGGGAAACCGCCACCTGTTCCTACATCTAATAGTGTGGTGCCGGGAGCGAAACGCACGAATTTTGCAATACCTAAACTGTGGAGTACGTGATGTTCATAAAAGTGATCCATGTCTTTTCGACTGATGACATTAATCATTTTATTCCAACTGGTGTAGAGCTCCTTTAGTGCTGCAAATTGCTCGAGTTGTTGTTGAGATAAATCGGGAAAATATTTTTTGATGATTTCCATGAGACCTTAAATAAAGAAGCTTGTTAAATAGTGTCTTTTGTGTTTTTCATGATGTTCGCCAAAAACTCGCGAGCACGAAATAATTGTGCTTTAACGGTGCCGAGTGGAAGCTCCATTTCATCAGCTATTTCTTCATAACTAAGCTCTTCAAAATATCTCTTTTTGATAAGATCGCGATAACGCGGTTTGAGTTGTTCAACAACCTTACGCATCATTTTGATCTTCTGTTGCTTCATGATCGTTTCTTCAGGGTCCATTGTCCCCGATTCCACATCAATTTTAACACTTTCACCGTCTGAATTAGAATAAGCGTGATCCATCGAGGTAAGATGGATGCGTTTTTTGCGGATAAAGTCGATACAGTTATTAGAAGCGATTTTAAAAAGCCATGTGCTAAACGCATAGTTGGGAGAGTATTGCTGAATACGATTGAATGCTTTTCCAAAAGCCTCTATTGTCAAATCTTCCGCATCGTTATTGTTTTTGACCATCTTCAATAACATATAAAAGACGGGTTCCCGATACTGATCCATTAATTGTGCGAATGCAGCTTCGTCTCCTTTTTTAGCGCGCTCTACGACTTTTAAGTCTTTTTTACCTTTTTCAGAAAGATTTTTCCCTACTTCCATTGTCTTTTTGTTGACTTCTTATCAGTTGTATAGTATATGATCGGCGTAACAATTGCAAATAAGAGGTCCCAAATAATAATCCCCCAGGCAAGGTCAATATTTCGTAATTTTCGCAGGATTATCCCAAAAACAATCCATTTGACGACGATCATCACGCCAAAAAGGCTTAAGACCAAAACATTACTATCAAACTTA
The DNA here is from genome assembly GCA_964346075.1 of uncultured Fluviicola sp. Lineage (GTDB taxonomy): Bacteria > Bacteroidota > Bacteroidia > Flavobacteriales_D > Crocinitomicaceae > Brumimicrobium. The sequence continues at coordinate 4,686 of CAYFTH010000026.1, forward strand.
AACACCAAAGTAATAAAAGAAGCATAGGTTAATAACAAGGATAGTGGATAGATTCCTAACAATGCTTTATTGAAAAGTCCGTATCGTTCAGATGTTGTATAGTGTCTTGACTTTTGTTTGATCCAGTCTTTCCAGCTAATCGGAGCATCAGAATAGCAAAAACTTTCGGGGTGAATACAAATTTTGGTGTTTTTACCGTGAGCAGCTTGTTGAACGAAAAGGTCATCATCTCCGGAGGCTAACGCATAATGCGATTTGAATCCATCATTTTTGAAAAATAGTTCTTTGGTATAAGCCATATTTCTTCCGACCCCCATGTAGGGTACGCCTGCTTTTGCATAGCTTAAATAATTGGTTGCAATCAATGTAGTATCTAATCGAATAAACCAATTGAGTAGCCCTTTTGTCTTGCGATAGGGTCCATATCCCAGAACCAATTCTTTTTTAGCGGTGAAAGAGTGTCCCATTTTTTGAATCCACTGTGGTGAATCAGGTTTACAATCAGCATCAGTAAAAAGCAAATGGTCGTACTTCGCGCCTTTTATTCCGATCGTTAATGGTAGCTTTTTTCCTTGAGAAAAGTGTTTGTTTTGCTCTAAATTGATGACTTTAAGGTGGGCGTAACGGCGCTGTAAGGCTTTGAGTATATGTGTGGAGTCGTCTACAGATTGGTCGTTGATAACAATGACTTCAAATTCGTAGTAATCCTGTTCTAAGATGAAAGGCAAGAATTCGAATAAGTTGTCCTCTTCATTGCGCGCAGCAATCAGAATACTCACAGGAGGGAGGTTGCCGCCACTTTTGTTTTTGTGACAGGCTAAACGTAAATAGAAGAAAATGAGCCAAAATAATTGAATAAAAGTCAATGCGAAAAATGCAATGCTCATATAGAATTCTTGAGGATCACCAAAATTTGGTAAAACATCCATGCGTTATACTTTTTTACAAATATGATACTCTTCTCGAAATACAATTATCTTTGTACTCTTTATTTTTCAACATATTTATGCACTTTGATTTAAAACATCGCGATAAAAATTCTGAAGCAAGGGCTGGTGTGCTTCAAACGGCTCATGGAGCAATAGAAACACCGATTTTTATGCCGGTTGGAACAGTGGGTTCTGTAAAAGGCGTTCACCAGTTTGAGATTGAGCATGAGATAAATGCGCAAATTATCCTCGGGAACACGTATCATTTATTTCTTAGACCCGGTCTGGATGTTTTAGAAGCTGCAGGAGGGCTCCACAAGTTTATAAATTATGAACGTCCTATATTGACAGACAGTGGCGGATATCAGGTTTATTCGCTGGCTAATAGTCGAAAAATCACAGAAGAAGGAGTTAAATTTCAGTCTCACGTAGATGGAAGTTACCACTTCTTTTCGCCTGAAAAGGCTGTGAATATTCAGCGATCAATCGGTGCGGATATTATTATGGCATTTGATGAATGTACACCTTATCCGTGCGATTATCAATATGCGAAACGTTCTATGAAGATGACACATCGTTGGTTGAAGAGATGTCAGGAGCAAATGCAAAAGACGTCCGGGATGTACGGCTATGAGCAAGAATTGTTCCCTATTGTTCAAGGGAGTGTCTATAAGGATCTGAGGCGCGATTCGGCGAAATTCATCAGTGATACCGATGCCATTGGAAATGCGATCGGTGGATTATCAGTAGGGGAGCCAGCTGAAGAACTGTACGATATGACTGCCCTTGTTTGCGAAGAATTACCCCAAGAAAAACCACGGTATTTGATGGGTGTTGGGACACCTGCTAATTTGCTCGAGTGCATTAGCTTAGGAGTAGATATGTTTGATTGTGTCATGCCATCACGCAATGCGCGTCACGGAATGTTGTTTACCAGTCAGGGAATTATGAACATCAAAAACAAAAAATGGGAGAAAGATTTTTCTGTAATTGACGAAGCAGGAACTGCAAGTGTGGACCACTTTTATTCAAAGGCCTATTTGCGTCATCTTGCAAAAACCAAAGAGCATCTTGCCATTCAAATAGCAACGATACATAATTTATCCTTTTATCTCTCGTTGATGAAAGAGGCGCGAACGCGAATTATCGATGGTAGTTTTAGCCCTTGGAAAGATCAAATGGTTGAACAGCTATCACGCCGTCTTTAAAACTGAAAGAATGGAATGTTAAAGATCCTGGACCGATATATTATTAAGAAATTCTTATCGACTTTCTTTTTCATGCTGGGTGTAATCATGCTCCTGGCAGTGGTCTTTGATTTGGCTGAGCGATTGGGTGATTTTATAGAAAAAAAAGCACCGCTGGAAGCCATTATTTTTGATTACTATTTCAATTTTGTGATCTATTTTGGGAACTTGTTTTCCCCGCTCATCGTGTTTGTTGCGGTCATTTGGTTCACAGCAAAAATGGCACAAAATACTGAGATCGTACCTATTATAAATAGCGGGCGTCCATTTAGAAGACTTTTGCGGCCCTACATGATAGGAGCTACGATATTGATGTTGATATCCTTAGTATTAAATCATTTTGTGCTTCCTAAAGCCAATGAAAAGAGACTCGAATTTGAAGAAACCTATTATCGTAATACACGTGTGATTTCTGATTACTTCGCAGAATATCCCAATAATCAGTTTGTTTATTTTGATAATTATCGTTCTGATCGGAGTGAAGCACGTGGTTTTGTGTTAGAAGATCGCGATAAAAATGATGAATTACGAGCGATCGTTAAAGCAGGAAAAGCCTTTAATCCAGATTCAACGAATCAGTGGGAATTGACAGATTATTATATTCGCTATACAGGGGATTTGCACGACAGTATTGTAGCACCACCTTCAGCAGGTCATAAATTAGATACGGTTTTCCCTTTTCAACTGGTGGAAATGGCACAACGTGAGAACGTGGTTAAAAGTATGGGGTTTAATGAAATCAGAGGTTTTATTGAGCGTGAAAAACAAAAAGGGTCTCCTGACATTGCATTTTATGAAATTGAGTTTTATCAGCGAACTTCCTTTCCTTTTGCGACTTATGTACTTACACTGATCGGAATGTCAGTTTCTTCCCGGAAATCGCGCGGCGGTGTAGGTGCCAATATTGCTGTGGGATTGCTGCTCGCTTTCTTATACATCTTTGCCATGAAAGTTACATCTGTCGCCGCTGAAAACGTTGGATTTCCGAGTTATATCGCTGTCTGGGTCCCTAATATTATTTTCGGTATCCTCGGATTATTTTTGTACAGACTAGCGCCGAAATAGTCACATCATTTAACTTAACCTCTTTTGGTTTACCAACATGTGAACGTTGTAAAGAATCTGTTTCAATCCCTGCAGTAGCTATTTACTAACCACACATGACGTGACGCGCTTTATCAATAGTACCGAAGATTAAAGTTCTTCAGCAACGACTTCTTTTACTTCTGGTATGTGCTGAGTGAGGAGTTGCTCAATTCCACCCTTGAGTGTCTGAGTAGAAGAGGGGCATCCCGAGCAAGCACCGCGCAAAATCACTGTAACAACACCTTTATCGAAATTTCGAAATTCGATAGCGCCACCGTCACCTTCAACTGCTGGCTTAACATACTCAGTTAACAACCCTTCGATAGCCTCATCAAATTCGGAGGGAGAGTAGTTTTCAGTGTTAATGGTTTTATCTTCTTCTTGCGGTTTTGCTTTGGGCTCTGGCATTCGAATCAGAATTTCTTTACCGTCTGCAATGAAGTTCCGAATAAAATCGCGCAGTTCAGTGGTTACAAAGTCCCACGAAAGTGCCTCGCTCTTTGTAATCGAAACGAAATTACCTGCAATAAAAACACCTTTAACGAATGGGAAATTGAATAATTCGTCAGCTAGCGGAGAAAATCCTTTTGCTTCTTGCTGACTAGTGAACTCCACGGATTTTGAGGGATCGATGAGGTAGTTGTTCGCTACAAACTTCATCGTCGCTGGGTTTGGAGTCATTTCTGCATATACATTAACTGGTATTTTTGACATCACCTTTATTTTTATTGAGACAAAATTAAGAACAAATTAAAACAACACCTAAGAAAAATGACTCCTTTGTATTTTGCGTATCACTTCTGAAAAAGCTAAATTTGAAGTGTGAAGTGGAAATTGGTAACTGAACTGTTTTTTGTGATGATCCTTTGTTTGGGTTCGTCAGGAATTCTTGTTGTGCAACAGGAGTGTTCCGTTTCAGGTTTGAGCACAAGTCATTTTTTTCATTATGAACGGAGTTGTGTACCGAATGAGGAAGCTTTAGGGTGCGATGAAAGTCTTTGCTGCTCGCCTGAATCAAACGGACTAGCTGTGCTCAAAGATAGCTGTTGCGAAATTAATGCTCAGTTGTTCGGAGGGACGGATGAATACACAGTAGCAGAGGAGTCAGGTTATAAGGTAAATTTGACTGTAGCTGTTTTTCCTCTCCGCACGAGAGAAAGACAGAGATCACTGGAACAAGGTTATAATTGCTGCAACCATCCACCGCCCTGGCTTTCAGCATCAGGGATTCAAAAACGATTGGCACTACTTCAGCAATACTTGATTTAAAATACTGTCGATAAGTCATTTATTTCAGTGTTTAGTAATTTAAATATTCAAGTATGAAGTTTTGTTTGATGTTGTTTGTGTCCTTTTTTTCTTTAGGTCTTTTTGCACAGCAAGTTATAGAAGGTAAAGTAAAGACTTATTTAGATCAAAATACCAGTGAGCCTCTAATGGGGGTAGAGGTCTTTCTACGTCAGGCGCGTATAGGCGATGTGACCGATGTGAACGGTGTTTTTAAGATTGAAGGTGATTTCGTTCTTGACGATACACTTATTTTTCGAGCAACAGGGCATTACTCCGATACGATGTATCTGAAGGGATACAGCGAAGGTACCAAGATTGAGTTAATTCTTTTTCCAGAGCAAATCGCCGAAGAGGTGGTTATAAATGCCAAGCGGGATAATTCAAATATTTTGAAGTTATCACCTCGAAACGTCGAATCATTAAATAGCGGGGAGTTAAGAAAAGCAGCTTGCTGCAATTTGTCGGAATCATTTGAAACCAATGCAACCGTAGATGTTAGTTTATCCGATGGTGTTTCTGGTTCTAAGAGAATTCAAATGATGGGATTGAATGGCCGCTACACGCAATTGCAGTTTGAAAATATTCCTTTCATGCAAAATGTTGATCAGGCTTTTGGATTGGCTGGAATTCCGGGAACCTGGATTCAGTCTATTCAGATCACAAAAGGAACAGGAACTGTAGCCAATGGTTATGAATCAATGGCTGGGTTGATTAATATTGAGTATTTGAAACCAGAAAACATCGAACGTCTTTACGTGAATGCTTACGGCAATATTCGAGGAAAGGTTGACCTGAATCTTCATGGTGGGAAATCCTTGAATGATAAATGGAGTTCAGCGTGGTTCTTGCATTACGACCATCAACTGATGGAAAATGATCGTAACAATGATGGCTTCAGGGATATACCGATTGGAAATCACTTTGTAGGTATGAATCGTTGGAAGTATAAAGCTCCATTGTTCCGGGCTCAGTTCGGTGTCAAAGCAAGTTACTCTGATCAAATGGGAGGGCAGATTGGTTTTGATCGATACACCTCTGATCAGGGATTGTACGGAGTAGGAATTCGCAATACTACGGTGGAAGCTTTTGGGAAAACGGGGCTGTTATTTAAAGAAGATGAATTCAGCTCCTTAGGAATTGTCTATTACGCTAAGTATGCAGCGTTAGATGCTGTTTTTGGTAAGCGTCAATTAGATGCTTCGGAACAAAGAGGTTATGCGAACCTGATGTATGAAACAATTTTGGGTAATACCAACCATAAGCTGAAGACGGGAGCGAGTTTTGTTTATGATGAATTGGAGCAAACAATGTCGGACGTGCTGCCCACGGACACATCCAATAGAGTATTGAGTCGAACAGAGTTGGTGCCAGGAGCTTATGCAGAGTACACGTATTCAGGTGTGTTGTCAACGCTTGTATTGGGTTGGCGTTCTGATTTTCATAACCTGTACGGTTTCCAGCACGCTCCCAGAGCAAATTATAAATTTGCAATAACGGAAGATATGGATATCAGATTTACCGGAGGTCGCGGATTCAGAGTGTCGAACTATGTCGTGGATAATCTATCGCTCATGGCCACGAATACTCCCTGGAGGTTGGGTGAAGAGATTCAGCCAGAGGTGTCTTGGAATTTTGGCGGGAGTTATTACCTGGAATTTCAGGCATTTGGTCGAAAAGCGAGTCTCAACGCAGATTTTTATCATACAGTCTTTGAGAACCAACTTGTGGCTGATAGAGATGAGAGCACAGCCTACATTGTAATGCGGAATTTAAATGGGGAGTCTTTTTCCAATGCGTTTCAGGCAGATGTAAAAATTGAAGTACTTCCTCGTTTTCAAGTCAAGGCAGCTTATAAGTTGCTGGATGTAAGGACAACTATGGGGGGTAGATTGGAAGAGAAATTGATGGTGCCTCGTCAGCGAGGTTTTATCAATTTGTCGTATGAATCTCGTAACACAAGGTGGGATTACGATGCGACATTTTCTGCTTTTGGAGTGCGTCGACTCGCTACGGTTGAGTTGCCAGAGGGTGAGGTTTCAACCGATAACAGAACGCCTGTTGTGCCGATGTTGTCTGGACAGATCACACATAAATTCAGAAAATTTGAGGTGTACGCGGGGGGTGAAAATCTGTTGGATTATCGTTTAGCTGATCCGATAACTAACGTAGAAAACCCATTTGAAAAGACATTCGATGCAACACGTGTTTACGCTCCAATAATTGGGGTAAATGTTTATGCGGGAATTCGAATTCCTATAGAACATAAAGACAAGAATTAATTAATTTTACAAAAACAGAAGGATTATGAAAACAATGCCATTATTTTTTTTGCTCGCGGTAATAGCCATTACAGCAAGTTGTGGAATGACCAAAAATGGAGCATCTGTAAAACAAACGATATCAATACAGACGAATGCTCAATGTGGTGATTGTCGCGAAAGAATCGAAGAAGAATTGAATTTTACGAAAGGGGTTATCTTTGCAGAGCTCGACATGGAGACAAAGGAGCTTACAGTTAAATATAACAGCAATAAAATATCACCAGATGAGATTCGTCAACAAATAGCTTCGATAGGATACGCAGCTGATGATGTGGAGCCAGTAAAAAAAGCGCAGGCAGCGCTTTCTAAGTGTTGTCAGCCAGGTGGTCACGATTAATTTCATCACGTTTAACATGTTGATATCATGATCTCGTTCACGGACCCTTAATTTATTGTTGAAAAATATTAAGTCTTATGTGAATGATAAGGAATAATTCAATTATCTTTGCGCCCAAATTGAATTTAAAAAAGGCAGGAAAATGTCGGAAATCAAAGGAGAAATATTACAGGTGATTGGGCCTGTTGTCGATGTAAGCTTCCAGAAAGGTGTGGAGCTTCCCAATATTTATGACGCACTTGAAGTTTCAAAAGACGATGGCTCTGTGGTCATACTCGAGGTACAGTCACATGTGGGAGAAAATGCGGTGAGAGCTATTTCGATGGATTCTACAGATGGTTTTACCCGGGGGATGAAAGCAGTTTCGACTGGGAAAGCTATTCAGATGCCTGTTGGTGATGAAGTGAAAGGTCGTCTATTTAATGTTGTAGGGGAATCGATTGACGGTTTAGGAAAAACAGATCGTTCTAAAGGCTCCTCAATTCACAGAGATGCTCCGAAATTTGAAGACCTGTCTACAGCAACTGAAGTTTTATTTACAGGTATTAAAGTTATTGACTTGATAGAACCTTATGCAAAAGGTGGTAAGATCGGTCTCTTTGGAGGTGCCGGTGTAGGTAAAACGGTACTTATTCAGGAGTTGATTAATAATATTGCGAAGGCTTACGAAGGACTCTCCGTTTTTGCCGGAGTTGGTGAAAGAACACGTGAAGGTAACGATTTGCTTCGCGAAATGCTTGAATCTGGCATTATTAAATATGGTGATGACTTTATGGAAGCCATGGAAGAAGGGGGATGGGACCTCTCAAAAGTGGATAAAAATGAATTGAAAGAATCGAAGGCAGCATTCGTTTTTGGTCAAATGAACGAGCCTCCGGGAGCACGTGCTCGAGTGGCATTGTCTGGTCTTACATTAGCTGAATACTTCCGTGATGGTGAAGGAGAAGGAACGGGTAAAGATATTCTTTTCTTCGTGGATAATATTTTCCGATTTACGCAGGCCGGTTCAGAGGTTTCTGCCTTGCTCGGACGTATGCCATCAGCAGTTGGTTATCAGCCAACACTAGCCACGGAAATGGGAGCTATGCAAGAACGTATTACTTCGACTAAAAATGGTTCAATTACTTCGGTCCAGGCTGTATATGTTCCTGCCGATGACTTGACAGACCCTGCTCCTGCTAACACGTTTGCTCACCTTGATGCAACTACGGTTCTTTCAAGAAAGATTGCTGAGCTCGGTATTTATCCCGCGGTTGATCCATTGGAATCTTCTTCTCGAATTTTGACTCCAGACATCGTTGGTCAAGAGCATTATGATTGTGCTCGACGTGTACAATCGACATTACAGCGTTACAAAGAATTACAGGACATTATTGCTATCCTCGGTATGGAAGAGCTTTCAGAGGAAGATAAATTAGTTGTTCATCGAGCTCGTCGGGTACAACGATTCCTTTCTCAGCCGTTCCATGTTGCTGAACAATTTACTGGTTTGAAAGGTGTACTTGTTGATATACAAGAGACAATCAAAGGATTTAATATGATTCTCGATGGAGAATTGGACAAATATCCAGAGGCGGCATTCAACCTTAAAGGCGACATCAATGATGTGAAAGAAGCTGGAGAGAAGATGTTGGAAGAAGCCTAAACAACAAAAGTTATGGAATTACAAGTAATAACACCTGAAAAAAAGATGTTTGAAGGAGAAGTTCAGGCGGTACAATTTCCCGGTGTAGACGGATCATTTCAGGTACTCAATAATCACGCTCCTATCATTTCATCTTTAAAGGAGGGAAAGATTAAAGTTGATCTAACTAATGACGATAAGGATTTTGATGAGTTTTCTGGTTCTGTAGAGTCAGATCCTTCAGATGCTCGTGTTATCCGTTTGTCCATCAAAGGAGGTGTGATGGAAATGCGAAACGGTAGCATTATTGTCTTAGCAGATTAATAAGTTTTTTAATTAATTAGAACTGGGGGGATGCTATGCAGTCCCCCCTTTTTGTTAAACTAAGTTAACTAGCGATCAATTTTTTCGGCTTATCTGCGTTAGATATTGTAAATTCGGCGTTTGTATTAAAAATGAGTCTAATCGATAAAATAAATTTGGAGAAATGTCCCCGGCACATTGCAATTATCATGGATGGTAATGGGCGTTGGGCAAAACAACAAGGAGAAGTTCGGTTGTTCGGACATTCCAGTGGTGTTGAAGCCGTTCGTGACGTGTTGAAAGCGTGCGTTGATTTGGGGGTGAAGCACTTGACGCTTTATGCTTTTTCAACAGAAAACTGGAATCGCCCTAAAGAAGAGGTTGATGGTCTCATGAATTTAATGGTCGAAACGATTGCCAATGAAGTAAGCGAGCTCAATGAGAATGATGTGCGCTTGAGAAGTATTGGCGATGAATCCAAGTTGCCGGATGCTTGTAAGAATGAGTTGCATCGCGCTCAAGCTGCAACGTCTAAAAATAAGTCGATTGATTTAATTCTTGCTTTAAACTATAGCGCACGATGGGAAATCATAAATGCAGTTAGAAATATTGCAAAACGCGTTGAAGATGGAGAGATTGCTGCAAACGAAGTCAATGAGTCAGAATTTGAGCAGGAATTAACAATGCCTGAAATCCCAGATCCAGAATTACTTATTCGCACTTCCGGAGAATATAGACTCAGTAACTTTTTACTTTGGCAAATTGCCTATGCCGAACTTTATTTTACAGATAAGCTTTGGCCTGATTTCACACGAGATGATTTATTTCTTGCAGTACTCGATTATCAAAATAGGGAACGCCGTTTTGGCAAAGTTTCAGAACAATTGACAGAATAATATGAGACACTTGTTTTCTATAATATGTTTGATCCTTCTCGCCTTTTCATCTTTTGGGCAGAAAATCGATTATAGTACCCCCCAAACCTATGAGGTTGGTCCTATTCGTGTAAAAGGTGTAGATAATTTTGATCACCAGGCAATTAAACTTATTGCAGGACTAAGACAAGGGCAAAAAATAACCATACCGGGAGAAGAAATCACAAAAGCCATACGTAACTTATGGAAAGAAGATATCTTCTCAGATGTACAAATCAAATTGGATAAGGTAGTCGGAGATATTGCGTATTTATCCATTCACCTTAAACCGCGTCCAAAATTATCGCGATTTCGTTTTGAAGGTGCTAAAAAGAAAGAGGCGGATAAAATTCGTGAAAAGATCAATTTGTTTTCTGGAAAGAACATAACAGAGAATTTGCTTTTTACGACTCGTTCTAAAGTTACTGGGTTTTATCGCGAAAAAGGATATTATAATGTAGATGTTAATATTAAACGCGTTAAGGACTCTCTTATGAATAATTCTGAAATCTTTATTATTCAGATTGAAAAAGGGGAGCGAGTGAAGATTGGCGAAATCAACTTTCATGGCGTAGAATCAGTGAAGGAAGGAAAGTTGAGACGAAAAATGAAAGATACCAAAGAGAAAGCATTCTGGCGTTTCTTCAAGCGATCGAAATTTACAGTCTCTGCTTACGAGCGCGATATTGAAGCAATGATGATGGAGTTTCAGGCCATTGGGCTGCGCGATGCTGAGATTGTGAAAGATTCGATCTATATGATTGATGAAAAGAATTTAGGGATTGATATTTACATTGATGAAGGTCAAAAATATTACTTTGGAGATATCGAATGGGTCGGAAATTCGAAATATACTTCGGGTTACCTGGACACTGTATTAGGCATAAATAGAGGAGATATCTACAATAAAGAATTATTGGAAACGCGGTTATTTCAATCAATGAATGGACGAGATATCACTTCTCTCTATATGGATAAGGGACACTTGTTCTTTCAAATAACACCAGTTGAGGTCAATGTGGATGATCATCATATCGATTATGAAATGCGCATAGTTGAAGGCAAGGAAGCCCGGGTGGAAAATATCATCATTAAAGGAAATTACAAGACGAATGATTATGTAATCCGTCGCGAAATCAGAACTAAACCCGGCGATCTATTCAATCGTAATGACATTATTCGGACACAGCGTGAATTGGCGCAACTCGGCTATTTTGATGAACAATCATTCCAGGTTAATCCGATTCCAAATCCAGCAGATGGTACAGTAGATATCGAGTATATTGTAAAGGAAAAGTCATCGGATCAAATTGAGCTCTCAGGAGGTTATGGAGCTCAGCGATTGATTGGTACGCTTGGATTGACGTTCAATAATTTCTCGATTCAAAATTTATTCAACAAATCAGCCTGGCAGCCCCTTCCAGCTGGGGACGGGCAGACGTTGTCCCTTCGTGCTCAAACCAATGGTACATTTTATCAATCGTACAATTTCTCATTTACTGAGCCTTGGCTTGGAGGTAAAAAACCAAATGCATTTTCAGTTTGGATGAACCATTCGCAATTTGGAAATGGCTTCAATCGAAAAGAACCTGATTATTCAGGGGTGTCTATTACTGGTGTGGGGGTAGGATTGCAACGACGCAAGAAAATACCAGATGATTTCTTTAGTGCCTATTATGAATTATCCTACAATTATTACGATGTAACGGATTACGGCTCTGTGTTTGATTTTGATGATGGTTATTCAAATAACATAGCTTTGAAATATGTGCTTTCTCGTAATTCAATAGATGCACCTATATATCCAAAAAGCGGTTCTAAGATAGCACTTACAGGAAAAGCGACGTTGCCATATTCTTCTTTTGATGGAATCGATGATTACAGTGCAGTAAGTGAGCAAGCGCGTAACAAATATGCAGAGTATTATAAAATTAAGTTTACAGGTGAATGGTATTTACCTTTGACACCTGACAAAAAACTTGTATTAAGTCCGAAGATAGGATTTGGCTTTATGGGGGCTTATTCTCAAGCAAAAGGGTTGACACCTTTTGAACGTTTTTATTTAGGAGGAAACGCGCTCACAGGAGTTGCTCGTCTGGACGGTCGCGAACTAATTTCATTGCGGGGTTATGAAGAACAAGAGATTTCTTCGTCACTCGGTGATCCGATTATCTCTAGATATTCAGTAGAATTGCGCTATCCGATTTCTCTCAATCCTTCTGCGACATTTTTCGTACTTGCTTTTGCGGAAGCAGGAAATACGTTTACTGGGTTCGATACCTATAACCCTTTTAATGTGAAGCGAAGTGTTGGAGGTGGCGTTCGCGTTTATTTGCCAATGTTTGGTCTGCTAGGTTTTGATTACGGATGGGGCTTCGATGCACTCGATCCACATAGTCAAGGGTTTGGATCAGGTAACGACGTTTCACGAATGGGTGGAAGTCCAGTGGGCGCCTTTCAATTCATTATTGGGAAGAATTTAGGAGATTTATAATAAACCTGTAACTATGAAAACACCGTTGAAAAAGTACTCTGTTTACAAGCTTATACCTGCTTTGATAGCTGTTGGCTGGGTCTTGATATTTGTTTTTGGTACGTCTTTTGCTATTCATGCTCAGAAGTATGCTTATATCGATTCGGATTACATTTTGGAAAGTATGCCAGCATATAACGAAGCGCAAGAAGAACTGAATAAGTATTCTGAACGATGGCAAAAAGAGATTGAGGATCGCTATAAAAAGATAAAAAAAAGAAAAGAGGAGTTTATGCGTGTTGAAGCCATACTTCCTGACGAAGAGCGAGAGGCAAGAAAAACTGAGATTGAAGAAATGGAATCGAAGACCTTGGAAATGCAACAAATGCGATTCGGTGTTAAAGGTGATCTATTTGCAAAACGCAAGGAACTGATAGAACCAATTCAGGATAAAGTTTTTGAAGCCATGAAAAAGGTGGCCAGTAATCGAAATTTCGCCTTCGTTTTTGACAAAGCGAATCAATCAAACCTTATATTTGCTGATCCGAAATATGATATTAGTAAAATGGTATTAAGAGAATTGGGGGTTACACCGCAATAGTTTAACAATAAAAATAGGAGATAGAATTATGAAGAAATTAATTGTTTTATTAGTGTTGATGATGGCATCAACCATGAATTTTGCACAATCAAAAGTTGCACACGTCAATACGCAGCGCGTATTGGATACTATGCCTTCGCGCAAAGCTGCAGAAAAAGAACTTCAAAACTTTGAGCAGCGAGCAGTCAAAGAGTTGCAAGAGACGCAGCAAAAGCTTCAATCAGATTATAAGAAGCTACAACAAGAGAAATCGACGATGAGTCCTACGGCTTATAAATTCGAGGAAGAACGATTGATGAAGAAGTCGCAGGAATTTCAAACGAGACAGCAAGAATTGGATCAGCAGATTCAAGTATTGAGTCAGGAATTAAACAAACCAATTTTAGCACGTGTTCAAAAAGGTGTTGAGAAGGTCTGTGAATCTGAAAAGATTGACTATGTGATTGACGAGTCATCATTGTTATATAGTAACGGAAAAGACTTAACTAATCTCGTGATTAAAGCCGTTATGAAAATGGAAAATGAATCCAAAGTTAATGTCCCTGATTTGGGTGATGAATAACTAAAACATACATTCAATAGAAAGATTACAGGTCGCTATCTTCATTGATGGCGGCCTTTTTTTTGTGGTCTAATAGCAATGAGCTGTGGATGGAAAATTGAGGTATAGCGTATAAAAAAAACCAGTTTGCATTATTCTCTAGCGTCGGAGAAATGAAAATAGCTACATTAGTGAGGGTATCAAGTCTTCGAATCTATGTGAGCGAACAAACCAATTTATAGAAATTAAACTATATTTGGATTATGCCCAAACAAGGTCCAATAGGCTTTTTTGATTCTGGATACGGTGGAATTACAGTATTGCGTGCGGTACGACGTTTGTTGCCCGAATACAATTACCTGTATTTAGGAGATAATGCGCGAGCACCATACGGCACTCGTTCCTTCGACGTCGTTTATGACTATACCTGGCAAGGAGTGCGCACGTTGTTTGAACAGGGTTGTCAACTCGTGATATTGGCGTGTAATACAGCTTCTGCGAAGGCGTTGAGAAGTATTCAGCAAAAAGAGCTACTGGATTACCCCGGAAGGCGAGTGCTTGGTGTGGTCCGACCAAGCGCAGAAAGCATCGGTAAATTAAGTAAGAGCAATGAGGTTGTTGTTTTAGCAACTGAGGGCACCGTGAGGTCAGCATCTTATCCGATGGAGTTTGCGAAGTTTAGTCCTTCTACCAAAGTTCACCAGCATGCTTGCCCCATGTGGGTTCCTTTAGTAGAAAGCGGGGAGTATAGAACACCAGAAGGCCAACTTATGATTAAGAAGGATATTCATGAGGTTCGAAGGTTGTATCCCAACGCTGATGTCTATCTTCTCGGGTGTACGCATTACCCTATCCTCGAGCCTTTTCTTCAGACTGTTATAGAAGATCAGGTTCATGTCGTAAGTCAAGGAGAGGTCGTGGCTACATCGCTGGAACGTTATCTTAAAAGGCATTCATGGCTGGTTCGAAAACTTCAGACGGGACGTTCAGTCCAGTACATGACGACAGAAAATGCTGTTATTTTTGAAAGGCGGGTCTTCGAATTGTTTGGGCAACGTTGTCGTGCAGAACAAATAAAAATCTCAGATAATGGCATTGATTAAAACGATTCAGGGGAAAAGCCCGCAATTAGATAAGGCTCATTGGATAGCTGAAAATGCGACCATCGTAGGAGACGTTCAAATGGAATATGGTGTTACGGTTTGGTATAATGCAGTCATACGGGGTGACGTAAACAGAGTACAGTTAGGTAAAAATGTTAATGTTCAGGATGGCGCAGTGATTCACTGTACTTATGAAAAATCTAAAACCCAGGTGGGTGAAAATGTTTCCATTGGTCACAATGCTATCGTTCATGGTTGTCATATTGCGCCCAATGTACTTATAGGTATGGGGGCAATTGTCATGGATCATGCCGTCATTAATTCGAACACAATCATCGCAGCTGGTAGTGTGGTGCTGGAGAATAGTCAGCTCGAACCCAATGCCATCTACGCGGGTACTCCTGTTCGAAAAGTTAAAGCACTTAGTCAGGATCAGTTCGAACAGGAAATTGAACGCATTGCTTCAAACTACAGAATGTACGCAGAATGGCAAGAAGAACCACGTTAGACCTGTATAGTTTTAGGAAATTCTATCGTTTAACAAATTTTTTTATTCCAAAATGAGCTTAGATTTGTTACAGGAACATTTCGTCACTGTGAATACAATTTTAAAAGTTGTTAAATTATCTAAATGATTTTTTCTATATTTACGGTCTTCGAAAAAATAAGTGAGAATTAATTAATAAAATCTTATGATACGTAAACTCTACTTTGTACTATTAAGTCTCGTATTAACGGCCGGGTATTCGTTCGGTCAGGCGGGTAGTGGAACCATTAAGGGGTCAGTAATTGATGGAGATTCAAACGAGCCTATTCCTTTTGCTAAAGTTGTGCTTTATCAGGGTGGCATCGTCAAAGGAGGTACAGAAACCGACTTTGATGGTAAATTTCAGTTTCCATCAGTAACTTCTGGTACTTATGATGTTGAATTTCGATCTACCGAGCATCAGCCGGTGCGAATTAATGATGTGCAAGTCTCTCCAGAAAAAATTACCTTTTTGGATAAAACAGAATTGACCAAGCCTGAAGACGTTCAGGAAATGGAGGAAGTAGAGATTGTTGCTTATAAGGTGCCGCTGATCAATAAAGATGGTGGTGCTCAAGGTTCGACGATTACTCGTGAAGATATTGATAAGCTGCCAGTACGTTCAGCTTCAGGTGTTGCTACTACCGTTGGTGGAGTAAACGAGTCTGAAGGATCTGGGGGTATTAGTGTGAGAGGGTCTCGTGAAGGCGCTTCTTATTACTATATAGATGGTATTAAAGTTCGAGGGTCTTCCAATCTTCCGAAGTCTGCGCTTCAAGAGGTTCAGGTAATCACAGGAGGTGTACCTGCTAACTACGGTGATGCTACCGGTGGAATTATTTCTGTAACAACACGTGGTCCATCTGCGAAATATTTCGGTAGTATTGAGGCCGTTTCTTCTGGTTTTTATGTGAAAGGTGAAGATCCACTAGGTTATGATGGTCAGGTTTATGGACTCGACAAATTTGGATATAAC
Organism: uncultured Fluviicola sp.; assembly: GCA_964346075.1. Taxonomy (GTDB): domain Bacteria; phylum Bacteroidota; class Bacteroidia; order Flavobacteriales_D; family Crocinitomicaceae; genus Brumimicrobium. Next base: position 20,957 of record CAYFTH010000026.1, read on the forward strand.
TTATTCGAAGGTATGGTCTCAGGACCATTACTAATGAAAAAAGACTCTACAGGGAAGAAGACAGACCCCATACTTGGGTTTTTAGTTTCTGCCACGTTCAATGATCGATTGGATCCCAGACCATTTGCAGATGGTGCTTGGCGGATAAAGAAGGATGTTCGGCAGGAGTTATTAGAAAATCCATTGCGACCATCTTCAGGAGGGGAAGGTAACTTCAATAATTCAGACTTTCTGCGGAAAGAAGATTTTGAAAAAGTTCCCTGGAAAATGAATGCGCGTAGAACAACCATTTCTGGTGCTGGAAAAATTGATGTAAACACCGGACCCACCGTAAACTTAACATTCGGTGGATCAATGAACTATAATTTCGGTAAGAATTATAGCTACGCCAATTCATTGTATAATTTTGAAAACTTTGCAGATAGAAATAGTTTAGACTGGCGAGTATATGGTCGCTTTCAGCAGCGCTTCAGAAATACTGATGAGAATAGTAGTTCTAAAGTAGAGAGTTTTTATTATAACCTGATGGTTGATTATTCCAAGTCCAACAGAAAAACGTTTGATGAGAGCCACGAATATAATATCTTTAATTACGGTCATGTTGGTTATTTTGAGACAACGCGCCGTCCAACTTACTCTTTCAATAGTGCGAACGATAGTTTGATCCACGATGGTTTTCGGGATGTTGAAGTTGATTTTACTCCCTCAGAAATTAACCCATCGCTAGCTGCTATTACGAGTCAGTATTACGATATCAATGAAGGGAATCCTTTTGGTCGTTACGAAAATTTAACTCAGATATTGCAGGGGAATGGATTGCGAAATGGTGATCAACCTAGTAGTGTTTACAGCCTCTGGGGTAATTTGGGTACTCCTTTTAATGGTTTCTCAAAAGCCGAAGCGGAGCAATTGCGTTTTACAGGTTCCGCGTCCCTGGCAATAGGAGGACATAATATTTCGCTTGGTGTTGAGGTCGAACAACGCTGGGATCGCGGTTGGAGTAATGGTAATCTCGGGCCGATCGGTATATGGGAGGTTGCCCGTCAATACATGAATTCTCATATTGTAGAGTTAGACAAAAATGATGCTTCTTACGACTTCTTCGGTACTTATCCTCGTGTAACATACGATCGTCTGAATACGGGTTATGCAGCAAACGAAGGTGATGGTGAATTTGGTGGAGCAGTAGAGAATGATGAGCAGACTTTCTTTGATTATAACTTTAGGAACGAAATTGGTTTGGATCCAGCAGGTAACGATTTTGTTGATATTGATGCATATGATCCAAATATCTTCTCATTGGATATGTTTACTCCTGACGAACTGTTTAATCAGGGGCAAAATTTCGTTTCTTATTATGGATATGATCACACAGGTGAGCGCGTTTCAGGTAACACTGATATCAATGCTTACTTCAACGAAACGGATGACAATGGTAACTACCGTCGATTCATTGGTGCTTTTCAGCCGACTTATGTGGCTGGATATATTATGGATAAGTTCTCGTTCGATGATATTATTTTCAACGTAGGATTACGTGTGGATGTATTTGACGCCAACCAGCCGGTATTGAAAGATCAGCACCTATTCTTCAACGCGCGTTCAGCTTCTGAAGCGCAAGCCTTAAAAGCGGACGATCCAAATTCTTATGACTGGGTAGAAATTCCTGAAAGTATTGGAGATGATTATGTAGTTTATGTGAACGATATCAATAACCCTTCTCAAATTAATGGTTTTAGAAACGGAGAAACCTGGTATAATGCTGAAGGTATAGAAACGCAAGATCCTTCAACGATATCAGGTAGTGCTGGTATTGCCCCCTGGTTGTTAAATCCAGAGCAAGAAACTCCTTCTGCGGATGCGTTTAAGGATTATGATGTTGCTATTAACTTTATGCCCCGTATAGCATTCTCTTTCCCGATTTCAGATGAGGCGAGTTTCTTTGCGAATTATGACATCTTAACAAAACGTCCGACTTCTGGTTTGCGTTTTGACCCATTAGATTATCAATTTGTGGAGGACAGAAGTAATATCATCAACAATGCAAATTTGCGACCAGAGAAAACGATTGATTATTCTTTCGGGTTTCAGCAGGTAGTAACGAGAACTTCTTCACTTAAGTTTAATGCGTTCTATCGTGAATTGCGCGACATGGTGCAGGTACGTAATGTTTTCGAAGCTTACCCTTCAACTTACAGAACTTACGGGAACCGAGATTTTGGTACGGTTAAAGGTTTGACAGTAGAATATGATTTACGTAGAACTGGTAATATTAGAATGACTGCCAACTATACGCTGCAGTTTGCTAATGGTACAGGTTCTGACCCCAACTCAGCATTGAGTTTTGTGAATTCAAACCAACCTGATTTAAGAACGGTTTATCCGTTTTCTTACGATCAGCGTCACGCATTTTCAATAACATTTGACTACCGATATGGACAAGGTAAAGACTACAATGGTCCTGTTATAAAAGATGTGAATATACTTGAAAACACAGGTTTAAATGTAATTACGCGAATCAACTCGGGAGAGCCTTATTCTCGTCAGAAAAACATAACACCTTCTGCAGCTGGAGGTGGTACGCCACAACTGATTGGTGGGTTAAACGGTTCAAGAAAACCCTGGACATACCGATTGGATTTACAGCTTGACCGTACATTTAATCTGGAATTTGGTAAAGATGGTGAAAAGAAAAAACGTGCGTTCTTAAATGTTTATGTACGTGCAACCAACCTTTTCAATCAGTTTAACGTAATCAATGTGTACCGAGCAACTGGTGTTCCTGATGACGATGGGTTCCTTGCTGCCGCTCAATGGCAAACGACTATTCAAAACCAACTTGATGAGCAGTCTTACCGTGATTTGTATAGCATGTTCATGAGGAATCCGTTTAACATTAGTCGACCAAGAACAATTCGTTTAGGTGTAAAATTAGATTTTTAATTAGTAAATTATCGTAATTATGAGATTAGTAATAATATCAATTTTAGTTCTGGCTTCAATTTTTGAAGCTAATGCTAGAAGATTGCCCACTCCAAATGAGTCTGGTAAGCCAGATTTAAATGCTGAGCAAGAGGCTTATCAAAAGGCGAATTGCCCGCCGTCTAATGAGCGTCTGTTCATGGAATTCAATGATGTTCGTGCTCTCGTTGAAGTAGGTGGTTCTCTTTGGCAAAACCGTCAAAATAATTCCGCTTCTTACGAAGTACCTATTGATGGGAATAATCACGTGATTTATTCAGGTTCTATCTGGATGGGTGGTGTTGATGTTAACGGTCAGTTGAAGTTAGCAGCGATATTATTTAGACAGGGAAATGACTTTTGGGCCGGACCGCTTTCTCAGACGGTAGGTTCGGGGAATTATGATCCTACTCAACCTGTTGGTTTTAATGCGACCAGAGATTTTGGTGCCGCCACAATTGATCCGGATGTATGTAATGAGTACGATAAATTCTTCTCGATTTCAAAAGCTGAAGTCATTGCTTTCACAAGAATATTTGAGTGTGAGAAAGATCCGAATTGTGATGAAGAATACTCAATTACGAATGAAGCGATTAATCGAATCAACAATTGGCCCGCACACGGGGACGTTTCTCGAGGTCAAGATTTCTATTTAGCGCCGTTCTATGATTACCCGAGTCAAGGTGGTTCTGGAGATGGTGTTTACGATCCTTCTCAAGGTGATATTCCTTGGTTTGATGATATACTTGATCGCGATGACGTCCAATGTGGAGTCGATCGCCGTGTAACCCTGTTTGGTGACAAAACCAACTGGTGGGTATTTAACGATAAGGGTAACATTCACACTGAAACAGGAGCAGATCCTATCGGTATGGAAATTCGGGCTCAAGCATTTTCATTTGCCACGAATGACGAAGTGAATCGTATGACTTTTTACAACTATGAAATGATTAACAGAAGTACGCAAACTTTATATGATACGTATTTTACTCAATATGTTGATTCGGATGTCGGTTTCTCAGAAGACGATTTTGTAGGTTGCGATGTATCCAGAGGTTTGGGTTATGCTTACAATGCAACAAATAACGATCCAGGAGGAAACGGTTCACCTGGTTACGGTGATAACCCACCCGCAGTTGGTGTAGATTTCTTTGAAGGGCCCTACCAGGATGCAGATAATTTAGATAATGTAGGACCGCGTTTTGAGACACAGCCTGATGGTAGTGTGGAATTTGTTGTACCTACTGTGAATGAGGCTCTATCTGGAGACGGTATAGTCTATGATGGTATCGGTATCGGATATTCAGATGGAATTGCAGATAACGAACGTTTTGGCATGAGAAGGTTTAATTACTTCAATCGTGGAGGGTTAGGTTTCCCGGGTGCTACATTGGATCCTGATTCGCCATCCGATTTCTACAACTACATGACTGGTTTCTGGAAGGATAATTCTCCTATTTTCTATGGCGGTACTGGTTATACAGGATCGACTGGCCTAACTAATGTTGAGGCTTCTTATTGTTACCCAGGAAATACTGATCCTTTGAATTTCGGTACAGAAGGACAAGATATGGGTTGGGATTGGTCTGAGACTGATACTGATGGTAGCGGTAACTCAAACGACCGAGGTGACCGACGTTTTTTGCAGTCCGCGGGTCCATTTACACTCACTCCTGGTGCAATTAATAACCTGACTGTTGGTGTAGTTTACGGACGTGCTTTTGAAGGGAACTCATTTGCTTCTGTTGAGGTTCTACGCCAAAATGATACAAAAGCGCAGGCATTGTTTGACAATTGTTTCGAGATCCTGGATCCTCCAAGTGCACCGATACTTGAAATTGTAGAACTTGAAAATGAACTTGTACTGTTGCTTGATAATCCTATTGGTAATAATGTTGATGAAACTTATGCTGAAGAGGATGATATTAACATTGTGGATCCAGTAGATGGTTCTTCAATTGATAAGGTGTATCGATTCGAAGGATATCAAATCTACCAAATGAGTGATGCTGATGCTGGTGTTGGTGATATAGGTAACATTGACAAAGCGCGTTTAGTGGCACAATGTGATATTGAAAATGATATCAGCCGTATAATCAACTTCGAATTTGATGAAGCACTTGGTTTTTCTGTTCCTGTTGAGAAGGTGAATGGCGATAATAATGGTATACAACACTCGTTTCAGATATCTGAAGATGCTTTCGCTAATGGTCCTCCGCAACTTGTTAATCACAAAACATATTATTACGTAGCCATCGCATATGCACACAACGAATACAAACCTTATGATCCGAATGATGCTGATTTAATCGATGGACAGAAAATACCATATATCAGTTCGAGATTATCCGCTGATGGTTCTGCTATAAAGCCAGTTGCTGGTATACCTCATAATCCAGCTCCTCGTTTTGATGGAGCAGTAGCTGGTTTACCTTATGGGTCAACACCAGAAATTACCACACTGGATGGACGTGGTAACGGCGACAGAGCTATTGATCTTACAGAAGCAACTGAAGATTTCATTGTTGAAAATGGTTCTATTGACGCACCTACTTACCGCGTAGATGGCGGGCCAATAGATATTCGGGTAATCGATCCCTTAAATTTAGTTGATGGTTATTTCCGATTGGAATTTGATCAATATGATGAGATAGATACTGCTAGTTGGACACTCAATCATTATGATGAAAAGGGTGGTGAACTTCTGAGATCCGTTAGTTCTGATCGCACAATTCGTACGAAAAATGAACAGTTGATACCAGAATTGGGTATATCAGTTGCTATAGAGCAAGTAGAATATCCTTGCGCTAACGGTGATCCTAACTGTGCTTTTAGAGATCGTATTGCTGAGCCTATTGAAAGCACTATAGACTTTGCAGATAGCTCGAAAAGGTGGTTGATCGGTCTTCCAGATGTGGATAGTTATACACCCCAAAACTGGATTACCTCCGGTGACTTTAACCCAGACGATCCAGCAGACTGTTTACCAAATGAAGGGATTAATGACCCTTGTTGTTACCCTGATCTACTAGGTAAAGATCCTGACAAATTATTCGCTAACCTTATCGGTGGTACCGTGACGATTGGTCAATTGGCACGATTTAATGGCTGTGCTTACAATCCGATAGGGGTGCCAGGAACCCCAGTTTTATCACAAAGTGCTTTTGGTTCCTTGGCTTCTACAGACTTGTCATCTGTGTTCCATCCTAGCGTAGACGTCGTTGTAACTTCTGACAAATCGAAATGGACAAGATGTCCTGTTATCGAATTGAATAATGATCCTGATTTATCAGTGAATGATGGAGTTCCTGGTTTATTGCGTCAGAGCCCATCAATTGATAAAAATGGTCGTCAGCCTGGAGATCCCGGATATAATGCGTCTCAAGCGAATCCTGATGGCAATACGCCTACGGGTATGGGTTGGTTCCCTGGTTATGCTATTGATGTAGAAACGGGACGTCGTGTAAATATGGCATATTGTGAGAATTCCTTCTTGTCTGGTCAGAACGGTGCAGATATGATTTGGAACCCAACTTCTGAATTCTTTAATTCAGTAGGTAGTCCATTGCTTGGCGGTCAGCATACAATTTATGTATTCGCCAGAGATGGTGAAGGAATGCCCGCGTATGATGAAGGTGCTTACATTCACGAAAAGTTAGCGGCTGAAGGAACAAATGAATTCCGCGAAGTTTATAAGAACTTATCATGGGTAATGCAGCCTATGTTAGCGCCGGGTTCTGAATTGCTCGCTACAGATGTAAGATTGAGATTACGTATCAACAAGAATTACGAAGAGTATACAAAAACTGGTGTTAGTGGTGGTCGTCCAACTTACGAGTGGAACATGGATAGTCAAGGAACGCGAAAGGGAGATACGGAGGCTCTGGCAGACGCACTTGATTTGATTAATGTTGTCCCCAACCCTTATTATGCTTATTCTCAATATGAGCGTTCGAAGTTGGACACACGTGTGAAAATAACGAACCTACCAGAACGCTGTAAGGTACGCATCTACGATGTTTCTGGTAAATTAATCCGCTCTTACGATAAAGATAGCCCAATTACATCTATCGATTGGGATCTTAAGAACTCGGACAATATTCCGGTTTCTGGAGGGGTTTACCTCATTCATGTAGATGTTGAAGGTGTTGGCGAGCGCATTGTGAAATTCTTCGGTGGTCTGCGTCAACCAGATTTAGAAAACTTGTAGTAATAAGATTTTAAAACGAAATTTTAGATATGATGAAGTCAATAATTAAAGGGTCTTTACTAGCTGGTGTCTTGACAATCTCTACGGTTGTTATGGCTGGGAATGAGGATCGAATTGGTTCAGCTGGAGCTGCCGAATTATTAGTGAATCCATGGGCGCGTTCTACTGCTTTTGGTAGCGCTGGTATCGCTTCTACTAACGGGTTGGAAGCCCAGTTTATGAACGTTGCAGGATTAGCGTTTACTGAACGAACACAGATTAAGTTTAATTATTCAAATTGGTTAGGTAACGCTGATATTTCTTTGAATTCTGCTGGTATTGCCCAGCGTGTTGGAAACCAAAGTGTTATTGCTATGAGCATTCAATCTTTTGGATTCGGCGATATTCAGCGTACTACAGTCAATCTGCCTGAGGGTGGTATTGGTGAATTTAGTCCACGGAAAAACATCATTAATCTGGCTTATGCGCGAGAATTCTCTAATTCAATATATGCGGGTATTAACATGAAGGTTGTGAACGAAAACATCTCTAACCTCAAAGCGACAGGTGTTGCTTTTGATGCTGGTGTGCGCTATGTAACCGGAGAACAGGATCATGTGAAGTTCGGTATTACACTTAAAAATGTGGGTACACCCATGGAATTTGAAGGTGACGGTTTAGGTCAAGAGATATTTTATCAGTCTACAGGAGGTAATGCAACCCTCCAGCAACGCCCTGCTTCTTTTGAAATGCCATCATTGTTAGGTATCGGAGGTTCTTATGATTTTATCTTTAGCGAGGATAGTAAATTAACTGCTGCTGCAGCTTTTCATGCTAATTCTTATACCAACGATCAATTTAACGTAGGTCTAGATTACGGCATGTCATTAGAAAAAGCTGCGATAAATGTACGTGCTGGCTTCATAGGTGAAAAAGATATTTTGGATCGAGAAAATTCTACCAATAGTTTGACTGGTTTAACTGCTGGTTTTTCAGTGGATGCCTTATTAGGTGAAAAGAAGACGCCAATGGGTTTTGAATACGCCGTTCGTACTTCAAGTCCTTTTGGTTTGATACACACGTTTGGTGTAACATTGAGCCTGAAATAAGAAATTTTTATATTATATTTGTTGAAACAGGAGGGTCTTATGGCTCTCTTGTTTTTTGTTTTAATAAATGATTCATCATGTCCAAAATAAACTATTATACAGACGAAGGATTAAAGAAATTGAAAGACGAATTGCACGAAATGGAAGCGGTTGAACGTCCAAAAATTTCTAAACAGATCGGTGAAGCGAGGGATAAAGGAGATCTTTCTGAGAATGCAGAATATGATGCGGCAAAAGAAGCTCAGGGTATTCTTGAGATGCGGATCGCTAAACTCAAAGATGTCATTGCCAACGCGCGTGTCATAGATGATTCTGAAATCGATGCGTCAAGAGCTTTAATTCTTTCTACAGTACGCATCAAGAATTTAAAGACGAAAGCTGAACAGCGATACATGCTTGTTGCAGAGAATGAGGCTGACCTTAAAGCCAAAAAGATTTCTGTAGATTCCCCCATCGGCAAAGGTTTATTAGGTAAGTCCGTTGGCGATATTGCTGATATAGAGACGCCTAATGGAATAATTCAGTTTGAAGTCCTCGAAATCACAAGAGAATGAGTACCATTTTTACAAAGATAATTAACGGTGATATACCGAGTTTTAAAGTCGCTGAAAACGATAGTTGCTATGCATTTTTGGATATCGAACCTGTGACGCGCGGTCATGTGTTAGTCGTCCCTAAAATTGAAACGGATTATATTTTTGATTTGACTGATGAACAGCTCTCTGAATTAATGTGTTTTGCAAAAAAAGTGGCAAAAAAAATGGATCAGGTATTTGATTGCGAACGCATCGGTGTTTCAGTGATTGGGCTTGAAGTTCCGCATGCTCACGTTCATCTGATGCCTATAAATGGGATTACTGATATGGATTTTGCGAAGGAGAAACTGTCCTTAAGCGATGAACAAATGAAAGCGATCGCTCAATCACTTCGCGAATCTTAACTTTTCTTGTTTTTAGGGGAAACATTCCTTTTTGGATTTTGATTGATATAGGATTTCCAATTCGACGCCTTTGTTTTGTTATGTTCTCCCCGCCCTTTTGAATAGTAATGGCATACCGCAGCAGCTAAACCATCAGTAGCATCCAGATGCTTCGGAAGTTCTTCCATCTTTAAAAGAGATTGTAACATCTTTGCAACTTGTTCCTTGCTCGCTCCACCTTTCCCTGTTATAGCCTGTTTAATCCTTCGTGGCGTGTACTCTTCGAAAGGAACAGATTTGTTGAGCGCAGCGGCTATACAAACACCTTGCGCCCTACCCAGCTTCAACATGGACTGTACATTCTTCCCGAAGAAAGGAGCTTCAATAGCCATCTCATCTGGTTTATATTCGCGAATGACCTCATCCATGCGCTCAAATATCTTCAATAATTTGTCGGCGTGATTCTTCAATTTACTCAAATGTAAAACCCCATACGTGATGACGTACACTTTATTCTTTTTGATATGAATCAAACCGTAGCCCATAATTGTTGTACCAGGGTCTATTCCGAGAATTATTTTATCTTCAACCTTCAATTGCTTGTTGTTCCATGTATCGAAAGATAAATATAAGAAAGAATTGGCGCTTGTTACTTAAAATAGGTGTATTCCTGTTCGCGCTTTATTTGCTGTCTAGACAATTGGTAAAAATTGAGTGGAGTGCTGTCCAGAATCTGGAAATCTTGAGCTATTCGTATTTGTTATATGCTATTATTCTCGTGGTATTTAATTGGGGGTTGGAACTTTTTAAATGGTTTGTCATAGTGCGAAGTTTCGACCAGAAATCACCTTTCTCAAAAATAAAAGCTTCATTATTGTCGGGTATAGCAACGGGATTTGTAACTCCAAATCGTTTGGGCAATTTCATAGGACGAATAGTATTTTTTGCGGGTAAGAAGCGCCTAATGTTGTCTTTAGGTACATTGTATGGGAATTTGGCGCAGTTTTTAGCCACATTTTGCTTTGGTATCATCGGCGTATTTTATTTAGGTCATGTCTTGTTTCAATTACGAATTGATCAACATATCCAAAATTTAGGCTGGGTAATTGGAGGAACATCACTTTTGATCTACCTGTTAATGCCTGTTTTACCCTTTGAAAAATGGCGTTGGTTACGAAGTAGGAAGCGCGTTTTGGCTGATTTTCGTCAAAAATTAAGAAAAATCGCTTTTGTGCTGTTGTTATTAAGTACTTTGCGTTATCTCGTTTTTGCTTTGCAATTTATTTTGATTTTGATTGCATTTGGAGTTAACTATACACATGAACTCAGTTATGCCGTATTTGTGCACTATCTTGTAACCACAGCTGTTCCAACTATTTTCTTTGGTAAAATCGTCGTTCGCGAAACTTCTGCGCTAATGATACTTGGTTTTATGATTCCAAATGCTGCATTAATCATATTTGCGTCCTTAACACTTTGGGGAATCAACGTTGTACTGCCGTCACTCATTGGTTTCTATTATTTTATGCAAAATAAAAACAAAAATAATGGTTGAAGCGGTTGTGGTCATCGTTATACTTACTTTAATACCTTTTGTGCTTCTTCGATGGTATTTTGTAGCAACGCATAAACAATCAGAATCGAAAACGAATTTGATAAAGGCAGATCAATGTTCTGTAATTATTCCTGTTCGGAATGAAGCTCGATCACTACCGCGCATTCTGAAATGTTTAAAGCGACAGGTCGTGCTCCCAGCTGAAATTATATTTGTTAATGATCATTCCACCGACGATTCCTTGTCCGTGCTCGAAGAATGGTCGAAAGAAATGAACAACGTAAAGGTAGAGTCTTTACCACCTTACCTAAAGGGAAAGAAACAAGCGATTCACAGAGCAATGCAACTCGCTTCAACGCCTTATTGTTTGACACTGGATGCCGATGTGTGGATGAATGACGCATTTTTTGAATCACTTTCAGTAAATTCCAAGGTGGATTTGCAAATTCGTCCCGTTTTGATGGTAAGTCAGTCAATACCAGGGAAGGTAGCTGCAATTGAATATCAGCTTTTTAATGCTTTTAGTTACTGGATAAATTCCTTCTATACGCTTTCAGCCAGTGGAGCTAATTTGTTGGTGAAGCGTGAAATGTACTTTGAAGCAGGAGGATTTGACGCACATCAGCACATTGCTTCAGGTGATGATTATTTTGTGCTCCGAAATTTTCAAAAAAATAATGCAGATATTGCTCATGGTATTCAAAACGACGATATCGTGTATACGCCTGCACCGAAAGGCGTAAGAGACTATTTGAATCAGCGGGTGCGATGGTTGCGCAAATCGCGCAATGTATTCGACTGGAGAGAATTTTTTCTGGGTGTATTAATCATCAGCTACCTTTTGGGCACGTTTGTATTGTTCGTATTAAGTCTTCTGCAAGGTGATTATTACGCTGGACTGATTATTTTTGGAATCCGGTTGTTTACTGATGTGCTCGTATTAGTACACTTTCGAAAGCTGTTCAAAGACTATGGCTATTGGTGGTTGCTACCCCTGATGCAAATTATTTATCCACCGCTGTTCTTAGTTGTTCTCATCGTTTCCTCTTTTTATGATCCACCTTGGAAAGGAAGGAGAATTAACGTTAAAAAACGCGAATTACATTAATTCTGTTTCCATAGAATATTTGTCGTTCATGTTTCATTGAAAGATTGCTTTTCTAGATTTTTTCTAATCTTCATAGTCTATAAATGTAACCCT
>CAYFTH010000027.1:0-32838 GCA_964346075.1 uncultured Fluviicola sp.
AACTCCATCATTGGCAATTTCCAGTGCGCTGCTCCTTCGATAAACTATAATGCGCATCACCAAACCAACTGACTTGAAGGTGAGGATCGCAGTTACTTTTTTCTGATTTTATAAACTTTGACAGGCCCTTCATTCTTGTGATATAAAAGACAAACTGCTCCATTAGAGCTACAGTCATTAATGGCTCTGTATGTTGCAACAACGCTATCATTCTCCTCAAACTCATTGGTCTTTTCAATGTTACAGACTAGATAATCTTTCGAGTCGATCCGTAAATAGGTACCAGTACAGTCTCTTATTATCGTTGCAGATTGATTTTTTTCTTTATCACATGAGAATAATGTTGTGGCAAGCGTGATGATGAAAAGTAGATTTATAAGTTTCATGTTTTATGCTTTGGGTGTGATATGTCAACGTGTTTTATGGGGTTTTATTTTGGCGCTTCAGATAGAGCTATCTACTCGCAATAAAATCTTATCTCGCAATCTGATCCTTGGTACACAGGATTATCTTCAATGTCTTTTAATTCCTGCCCGCATTTTTCACCAAGGTAAGTTACGTTCTCATCTGAAGTGTTTTCACACTCTACCATTGTACATTCTTTGCATTTTCTAAAGCTAGTGGTAACGAGGATTATAAGAATAATGACGGGGATAATGTATTTGATTGTTTTCATAGGGTTGATTTCGTTCACACACAATTTTTATGTAAGATGCTCTAATATACGAATAGTCCAAAGTCCTATTTGTTTAAAACCGATTAATTTTTAAAATCAGTTTTCTTTTGATATAGATTCCCCGCGTTAGGGATTACTTCACTAAATGTTTTTTTTGTAATGTGTTCAGTGAATGTGCGTTTGCAGCGGGTATCCTTTTTGAGCAACAAAAGAAAAAACAGTTGCGAATAGTAACAACCGGACTTCTCACCGTCGTTGACGGATTCGAAGTGACCGGTTGTCGAGTGGGGTAGGTCGTCGCGCTGCGCGCGACGAAAGACTCTATAAACCAACGCGTCATCTCGAACAGTCGCAAGACGTGAGAGATCAAGTTGGTTTTATCAGCGCAATCAACTAGAAGCGTGAATCCATTTCTTGCTCCTTCGTTCAACGATAATACGGGTGGCTCAGTCAACTATCTTGAAGGTGCTTTAGGGATTGGAAAGTCGCGTTCGGAGATGCTCAAAACTTTCAGAAACCATTCACAAATCACATAAAATTAAAGATCAGCGACACACTATGAAACCTCAGCGTTCTAATCGTAGGTGTTCTACTTACATTCGTAAAACCATAAGAGTATCTTAGTTCTGGAGAAAAATTAAAATGAGTGAAAGCTTTTTCCATACCGATACCCACATCAACTGCCAAGTCAGGATGCAATATATATTCGCCTGATTTCTTTGAGATTGGAAATTTTAGATTCGGTCCAAAATAGAAGTAAGGACTCAGTTTCTCGTTCTCTTTTTTGAAGATAAAATGAGCCATGAACTCTAGAGCAATTGGCAACGTTTTATACGTAGACTGAGAGTTATCATTGAAGGTTAAGTTGAGTTCATTGTTGTTGAAAGACAGCTCAGCTTTGGGAGATATTGAAAGAAACTTGAAGAGTTGATAATCGGCTAAAACTCCTAGTCGAACCCCGAGGTCATTTGAGATTGATGCAAAGCTTGGTAGCTCGTCAGGCGAAAATAAAATGGAATGATTCACTCCCAGATTAAAGCCAAATTTTAATCGTTTTTCATCTACTGTACTGTTCGATTGAGAGAACATCGTTTGGGAACTGATAAGTAACCCTAAAATCAAAACTATTTTCCTCATTACTTAAGCTATTGGTTAAGTAGAATTTTGCCATTCATTGTGTTTGGTGTATAGAACGGAGGTGTTTAGGTTAAATTGTAATGAGGAGGATGATTTGTTTTTTCTTCAAAACTTCTCAAATTTGATCTAAGCGCTTTCGTGTCCGTAGACCGACGGTGACTTTTCCTGTCTGTAAGGCACGTTGTCTTACTACTTCCCTACTAGGGGCAATGAAGGAATATCACGTAGGGATACCCTTAGCACTAAGTAATACCGATTATTATTTAATGCGATTCAGTTGCTTCACTTCGTTTACAACTCAAGACTAAATATATATCGGCATTGCTCGAATTGTAATTTCAAAGAATGCAAGCGAAGAAAACAATAGGTGTTTGAGTCGTCCAGCGGTATAACGTTCTGCGCATGATTTACCAGCTAATTTTTTCTTATCATATCAGGGTAATCTCTTCACTTCGAATGTTTCACGATGGCCTAACGAGCTACCTTTGTTTACTTTGCTTTTGGCTGAGTGTTTAACAAAGCGTATCAAAAGTTTGAACAAATAAATATATAATGTCTTTATAAAGACAGGGAATAAAAAACTTTAAGGAATTCTAAATGTTTGTTAAATGAACACATAAAAATCTTAAAACTATGTTATTAGATGTATTAACTATTCCAAAAGATGATCCGATAGCGTTCACCTTTTTCGTTGGCTACATGGCGATGCTTGCGGCCGCAGTATTTTTCTTCTTTGAAAGAGGTAGAGTTGACAACAAATGGAAATTATCTCTACTTGTTTCAGGGTTGATTACCGGTATTGCAGCGGTGCATTACTATTACATGAAGGATTATTACCTTGCTACGGGAGAAAATCCTACAGCTTTGCGATACATTGACTGGACTTTAACGGTTCCGTTGATGTGTGTTGAATTCTTCTTATTAACCAAAGCCGCTGGAGCGACCAAGCGTTTGCTATGGAAGCTAATATTCGCCGCTGTTCTCATGTTAGTGGCTGGATATATTGGTGAGGCATTTGTTCCGCTCAACGCAGATGGAACAGCAGCTGATGGTGCTACCACTCACTCAGTATTGTGGGGTGTAATCTCAACATTGGGTTACATCTACATTTTATACACAGCATGGGTTGGTGAAGTTGCACAACTCGCTAAAAAAAGCGGAAACCCAGTTGTTATCCGAGGGGTGAAAACGTTAGCTTGGTTTGTTCTTGTTGGATGGGCAATCTATCCAATTGGCTACATGTGTATGCCAGGTGGTTGGTTGAATATAGCCTTAGGCTGGGAGCCAGGAAGTGTAGACCTGTTTTATAATTTAGCCGATGCGATTAACAAGATAGGTTTCGGCTTAGTGGTATATGGTATTGCAGTTTCTTCTTCTGATAAAAAAGCAGCTTAACATTAACAAAATCTTCAACACCCCACACCTCTAAAGTGTGGGGTTTTTTCATATGACAAAATCTATTTTCATATTCATTGCAGTGTTGCTGGTAAGTTTCCCCTTAACGAAGCTGTACGGTGACTTCACTATAGTTGATCAACTCTTATTTTCTTTTCCGTTGATCTTGGTTTTGGGGCTTCCGCATGGTGCAATTGATAATGTATTGTTCCTTCGCAACACGAATAAGCGAAATACACAATTTATTTTAGCATATGTAACGATGGTGGGAGCTTATGTCGCTCTTTGGTTTTTGTCACCAACAACAGCTTATATATTATTCTTGTTGTTCTCTGCTTATCACTTTGGGCAGTCACAATTTTCTCATTATGTAAAACGAAGTGGTCTATTACTTAAATTACTCTACTTCTGCTGGGGAACAGCTCTGTTATCCGGTTTAGTCTACTTGAACCAATCGGATATTACAGCGATCTCAACTAGTATCAACTTCATGAATATTGACGTTGTACACAATGAACAGCTGATGTTCTGGTCACTTATTACTTCAACGAGTATGGTGGTTAGCTTACTCACATTTTTAACGATTCAACGGGTGTTATCGACCGAAATCCTGGCAATGGAATTACTTGTATTTTTCCTAATACAGGTATGTTTCCTATTAATGCCGCTCTTTTTAGGTTTCACACTTTATTTTGTTGTCTTACATTCGATCAAAGTCCTTCAGGAAGAATATAACTTTTTGTTTAAACTTAAATCCTGGTCTTCACTTTTACAGTTTATTAAATTGCTTGCACCGCTGACATTATTATCTATTTTTGGAACGATCGGTCTATTTAGTCTCATCTATTTCGAAATGTTAAACATCAGTTATGGTTATCTTTTTCTAATCATTATTTCGTCGATCACTTTTCCTCACATCTTTGTTATGGAAAAGTTCTACAGTGTTTCCAAGCGCTAGACTTTTTCTGACTGTCGGCAGTTACAGTTGTTTTACTACCTCTCTCCAACGAGCGCTAACGCTTATCGCCAGTCTTTTGATCTTTTTGGCAATGAACCGGGCGAACCGAATTCACTGTCTGTCCTTAGAATCGGGAAACACTTTTGAAAAACAATATGAGTGAATAAAACTATTAATAGTGAACAACCGAGCACTGGAAAATATCCGGGAGTCATAACCGGACTTGATACTTTAATTTTTCGTTTGCAACCATTCTTTGAGTCCTTCAATTTCTGTTGTATCTTTCAGTATTTCGCCCCAGACATAAACATTGTTCTTATCTCTTCCAAGAGGAGGGCCAGCATCAAAATCGAGAACGTTAAATGTTTTAGGATCCGCATTTTCTATAATGTCTCCGCGTCTGTACACATGATTGCTATCTTTAGCATATGTGGATGTCCCAAGGGCTGTAAAGGTTTTTCGGTCAGCGGTATCTAGTTTTAAAATCATATTTCCATCAGACATAAAAACTCGATAGTAAACAGCATTTTTGTCGGTTGAGTATCGTCCAAGATCCTGGTAAGTATCAAAATCAATGTTAAAGGGCAGTGAATCCCAATCTGGTCCATGTCCTAATACACACGTTAACATGTAAGTTTGACCAGTTTTCTTTCTCCTGTAGAATTCCAGCTTTATATGTTCCCATTGATTTGTGTCATATTCATAGTTTTCGAGATTGTCAAGACATGTAAGTTGATCACTCCAATCAATGGCATCCTGGTTTTCTTGTGAGCGTTTGTTCTCAACTAGATTTTTATTCGGTTTTGTATTGGAACAAGCTGTTGTTAGAACTATTATGATAGTGAGGTATGTAAACAATGATTTCATTTTTAATCCAAGGTAAGTAAAGAATCGCAATTTATTATCAAAAACTTTTCTGTTCAACGACCAATGAATGGATTTCCTCCTAATACTGAAAATGCGAACCAGATAGTAGGTATTAAGAAGGTTGCAACTAACAGGGCGCGGCGCCAGGATTTTTCATCTTCATATACATAAGTAATTATAATCATTGGAGGAATTGTGATAACTAAAATGACGTTCGAGAGAAAAAGATGAACTGCATCTCCTTCTGGATCTGTTATTCCTTGACTGAAGAAATATCTTAGGATTAAAATATGAGATAGGTAAAACAGGGCTACTCGAAAATACTTTAATACTTCTTCATTTTGATTCAAAAAATTTTTCATCTTACTTCTGTGGTCTTAAGTAGTTTCTAGTTTTGGGCGCCATCCCTGATTGGCAACCGCTCCAAAGTTAAATCCATTGAGATTCACGACAGAAACAAAAACTGCATTAATAACAACCTGATTTCTAATTATTCAATGTTAAGAGCGGGCGTCATTTAATACTCATTTCGAGGATTTAAGCTTAGCTCTTCGGCGTTTCTCAGCTCGCGTCATTGGTTGTTCACGCTTACTACGTTTGCCGAAACTAAAGGCATGAACAAAAGGCATAATAAATTGACCGAGGAACGTGGTGGGCATCTTTTCTTGATCTTCAACGCCCAGTTCGGGTTCTTTCTCATCTTTGGGGTAGTAGAAAAATCCAAAAATATGATCCCAAATCGTAAGTGTAGAGGCAAAGTTGACACCGTAACGCATCGGTCCGGCCTTAGCGTGGTGCCAATAGTGGGTTTCGGGTGAAATAAATATGTAGTTGAACCAACGCGCATTAACTTTTACGTTACAGTGCGAGAAGAAAGTAAAAAACCAACCGATCCACAGATAAATGACGATGAATTCAGCGGCCGAGAAATTCAGAAACAGGAAAGGTAGAAATAAAAGCGGTTTGAAAACAATGTACTCCATCCAGTGGAAATGCCGTGTAGAGGCAAAACCGAGTTCTTCTTGCGCATGATGTACTTTATGAAAGTTCCAGAGAAAATCCACTCGGTGGAGCAAGAAGTGACCAAACCATTGCATGAAGTCCATGAGTAAAAATACGACGACAAACTGTATAATAAAGGGTGTGGCTTTCAGATCAAAAAGCACTGGTGAGGCGATACCTATGGCTTCGAGTCCGCCACGAAACAAGTATTCAACAGTGGATGCGAGTGCAAAAAAACCAAATAGCAATAGGAGGTAATCGATAAAAATTACATAAAAAAGATCTAACCAGAATCCTTTTCTGGTGGTTACGGAGTACTTTTGTTTTTTTGGAAGTGCCAATTCAAGTATAAAAGTCAACAAACAAATCGCTGGGATAATATAATAGGGGTTGTCCCAGGCAGGACTGGCAATCTGCGTCGAGAAATTATTCTTAAACGCGGTAAAGTATTGGCCAAATACATCAAATATATTTAAGTTTTCCATGCCCTACAAAAATATAAAGTTTCTGACTATTTAAAAAATATTTTTCTTGTGGAGCAGTGTTGCTTGACAATTCTTCGTGGGAAAATAATGAAAACTAACTTTCTGTTAACAGTCTTTCTTGATTTTTGGGCTAATTTTGGGCTAAAAAGATGAGACGAATCGCTATCATATTGACAATCGCACTTTCTTCACAGCTCGTTTATGGATGGGGGGCGAATGGTCACCGCGTAATCGGGGAGGTTGCACAGCAATACCTGACCGAAAAAGCACAGAAAGGAATACAGGAGTTATTGAATGGACCGACACTCGCAGAGGTGAGTAATTGGATGGACAACATCAAGTCTAATGATGCTTATGATTCGTTATATTCCTGGCATTATACGACCATACCGGACGGAAAAACATACGATCAAGTCACACCGAACGCAGAGGGAGATGTCATTCAGGGAATTCGCCATACGTTAGACCAATTATCGAACCCTGCTGTAGCCAAAGAAGAGAAACGCAAAAACCTCATGATTTTGGTACATCTCGTTGGAGATCTTCATCAACCGCTACATGTGGGAAATGGAGAAGACCGTGGTGGAAATGACGTGCGCGTCAAATGGTTTGGGAAATCTACAAACCTTCATAGGGTATGGGATTCTGACATGATCGAAAGCAAACAGTTGAGCTATACGGAGCTGTCCCAATTTGTAACGAATGTCAATGAACAGGATAAAGCAAAATACGAATTGGGCGATATCGTAGATTGGGCGCATGAATGCGTGGGGATGCGTTCCGATATATATGAGCTGCCAGAAGATCGGAAACTAGGATATACCTATCGTTATGAACACTGGGATACGATGAAGCGTCAACTTTACAAAGGAGGAGTGCGTTTAGCTCATTTGCTGAATGAACTTTTCGCTTAATCAAGTTGCCCCAGACGGAACTGAACCTCAATATAAGCTTGCTGTAATTGACGAATGAGATCAATGTATTCGATACGTGCTTTTACATAGCGCATTTCTCTTGAGTTCACTAAAAATAGCGAGCTTTCACCGTTTCTGAATTTTTGACGCTCTGCTTCTAAAAGTTGTTCTGAGCTCCCGACAATAGATTGATAGGTCTGTATTTGTTGTCCTAACGTGTTCCAGCTGTTGTAGGCTGCATTTAAACCGAAAGAAAGCTCGCGTTCCAACTGTTTAAGGGCGAGTTCCTGCTCCTGGAGTTGAATGTTGGCTTTTTGTAATTGTCCGCGTTCTTTACGCAGAAAAATAGGCATTTTAAAGGTGAGACCCCACGTGTAGTTATTAATGGAATAACCTTGAATAAGATCACCGGCAATCGGTTCATTGATCGCATTATATTTCAGATCAAGTTGTGGTTTTAATCGTTCAACCGCTAGCTTTCGGTTAATTTCGAGTTGACTGACTTCTAACGATTTTTTAAGCAGGGCAGGGTGATTCTTAATCAGCGTGTCCATCTGGCTACCTAGTTCCAAGGTGCTTTTTTCATTGATTACCCGTTCGGGAGCTGGCGGTTCAATGTTCGAGGCAATCGTTAACGGTTGTTGATCTTGATTCCATAAAAACACTTCCAGCTCGGCAGTGATATTCTCATAATTGAGTCGAGCAGACTGCAGTAGGTTCTTTCTGTTTTGTAATTGAACGTAGGCCTCCACAGTATCGACATAAGGTAATTCTCCGATTCGTGCTGATGATTCAACAGCTTGGAATCGGACTTGTGCCAACTCTAAAGCTTCTTGATAGATGGTGTATTTCCGCGATGCTGCAAACCATTTCCAATAAGTATCCACCGCTTTTTTGAATAGTTTATTCAACAATAAACGTCGCTCCTCGAGGGTGATATTTTGATAAATTTGAGCGTTTCGTAAATCGGCGCGTCGTTGATCGATAAATAAATCCTGTCCAATCGGCACGGAAATACCTGCATAGACCAATCCATTATTTGGCGTAGTACGTTGAGGATTAATAAAATCACCATCAGTTTGTTCGAGTCCGGCCTGCATTTCGATACCGAACCAGGTGGGAACCTTCATCCCGGCATCAATGAGGTTGTAATATTGCTTGTCATCAAAATATTTTTGACCAATATCGCCGTAGAGATAAGGGTCAAAAGCGCCTTTTTTAGCAAGTAATTCGGCATTACCCAATTCCGCTTTTAATGCTGCTTGCCGGGCTATTGGATGGTGCTCCCGAACGATCGTCATAAAGTCGGTAATTCCCATTTTTTGTATTTTAGCAGTGTCCTGAGCCTGGGCAAGCGAAGTGCATATCACGGCGAACAAAACAAAACAATAGTTGAGATTATTTCTATTTAACATGGTTTGCTTTTTCAGGATTGTAATAATTGGGAGGGAAACCATTAAATTGGCGCCACAATTCATACCAGATTTGCACGTCCTGTAATAAAAGCATGCTGTTGGCACCCCCTCCTACGCTGAGAGCTTCTGGCCATGTATGATCGCTTTCATCGGGTTCTACTAAAACACGAAATGTTCCATTGGGTTGCGCAAAACGGTCAATGGCAAATACTGTACCTCCGTAAGTACCATAACTCGTATTTGGCCACCCGGAGAAAACGATGGCCGGCCATCCATCAAACTGTATGCGTACGTGTTCTCCTTTCCGGATGAGTGGTAAATCAATGGGTTGTACATACATTTCTACGGCCAATTCTGGGTTAGCGGGCATTATACTAACAATGTGTTGCCCCTCCTTGATGATTTCTCCGAGCCCATTACTAATCGATTGGGTGATATATCCATTTTGCGGAGCAGTGACGAAGTACAGACCTCTTCGAATCGCGTAATTGGACAGCTTGTTTTCCAGGTCGCGCACTTGTTTGAGTGCACTCATTTGACTTGATTGCGTGTTGAATTTCTCAGCATTTACCTTGGCTATGCTGTTCTCATAGTCGTTTTGAATGCTATTGAGTTCGATTTCTGCATTGAGGACCTTGTTCCTTGAAGCGAGCAGTTGGTTTTGTTTGCTAATTTTCTCAGCCGTTGCCTTTTGTAATTTTAATTTCCTGTTCTCAAAATCCGTTTTCGATTTTAATCCTTGCTGATAGAGTGTGTCGTAGCGTTCAAACTGACGATCTGCTATTGTAGCGTTGATTTTAGCTGCTTGCAATTCAATACTATCGCTCTGTACCGTCAATTCTGCTTGTTGCAGTTGGTTGCGGGCTTGTTCCATCTTGAGCAACAAAATAGATTGCAGGTTTTTAACCTGTCCCTCAAGTGCGGAAACTTTGTTTTCATAGGCATCCACTGATTGTTTAGAAGCATCTACCTGATCTGATGTCCGCTCGAGGAGTTGAGGATCAAAATATTGGTCTTTAATTTCAGTGATGCGAACGATCGTATCGCCTTTTTCTACATAGTCGCCCTCTTGGACATACCATTCACCAATTCGACCTGGGATTGTGGAATGAAGCATTTGAGGTCGGGAAGCCGGAGATAGCGCGGTTACATTTCCTCTGCCACGAACATTTTGCGTCCATGGAATGAACAGGAAGATGATAAAAATAATCAGTAAAACCGTCAATATTCTGGGAAGCAACTTGTTAGAGGTGCGTGATTCTGCGATGCGTGCGGCACTGAACTTAGAAGTTTTCACGCGGTGTGAAATGGTATTTCTGGATAAATTCAGCATATTATAATTTTTGTAATGAGTCTTTCAATTGTTCGTAATCCCCTTGTTGATCAATTTTTCCATTTTCCATGATAATGACTTTGTCACATTGTTTGATGAGGTCAAGATCTTTTGATACTGCTACGAGTGTCCAATTATTCTCTCTGGAAAACAGGAAACGCATAATTTTCATTTTATCTGAATAATTGATGTGCTCGAAGGAATATTCGAGTAAAATCAACTTTGGTTGATCGACAATACATCGCGCGATGAGGAGCTTTTGAATGACACTCTTAGGCAAGGACTTTCCATTGGGAAGGATCAACGTATTGTAACCATCGCGCAACTCACTTATAAATTTCGTTAACCCCACGTTTTCGATGGCCCATTTTACATTTTGTTGAGTAGCATCTTTACGTCCCATCACGATATTTTCCAGAAGGGTGCCAAAAAACAGATCTTCTTGATTGAGATTAGCCCCGATAACACTCCGCAGTGATTCTATATTCAAACTGCCTATGGACAGATTGTTATAAGCAGTACTTCCTTTTTGCGTGTCGTAAAGACCCGCAATGACTTGGAGCATCGTACTTTTTCCTGAGCTGTTGGCTCCAGTGATGACTGTGTTCTGATTCGGTTGTATGTGTAACGAAATGTCTTTGAGGGTATAAAAGTTACTGTTCGGGTATTGAAAAGAGACATCGTTTAAATGTATTTCTAACCCATTGCTGTTTAAATCTTCGCGCAAATCTATTCCCTCCTCTGATTCTATGGAAAGATCTGTAACCTGTGCTACTTTTTCGATACCTGTCAGCACATCGTATACGGTCTCGAGGTTGCGAATAAGCTTTTCAATAGAGTTGATAATCATCACGATAATAATCTCTGCGGCTACGAATTGTCCAATATTCATTTCCTGCTCCATCACCAGAACACCGCCGATGGCCAATAGCCCTGTCACGACAATGACCTTAAACACGACGAGTAAAGAGAATTGTTTAACGAGCACCTTGAAGTGATTTTCGCGCGATTTCAGGTATTCCTCTGCGTGGTAATTGGAGCGTTCTAAGGCGTAATCAGTTTTTCCTGCAAGCTTAAAGCTAATACTCGTTCTTCCAACTTCTTCCAGCCAATGTGCAAGGTTGTATTTGTGTTTAGATTCCTCTAAACTAGTGGTAAACCCCTTTTTACCCGTAAATTGGAATATGAGGTAAAAGATAATAAATAATAATACCGTGAAAAATATGAAAAAGGGGTGGTAAAGTGAAAGTAGAATGAGGCCGAGAAAGACTTGAATTCCTGCAGTGGAGATCGTAATAAGTAATTTAGACAATCCCTTTTGAATGGTCATGGTATCGAAGAATCGGTTGATCAGCTCGGGTGTATAGGTAAGAAATAAGTTTTCCAGTTTGATCCGGGGAATGCGGTAAGCAAATTCGAAGGCCGCGCGTGTGAAAATCCGTTGCTGGATATTCTCAGTAATGCGCAGTTGTAAAATCTGGAGAATACCGTTTAATGCTACGCCCAGCACAACAATAACAACCATTACGATCCATGCTGAATTAACGCGTCCCCCCTGAATAAGGTTGATAATGGCCTGAATGCCCAAAGGCAAAGATAGACTGATCAGTCCAGCAAAGAATGAGTAATAGTAGACGTTACGAATTTCTCGCCCATCTGCTTTGATGAGTCGCCAAAACCGTTGTGTTATGGTAAGTTTTTCTTGCATCGGCTTTCAATTAATTATTATTAAGGGCTGAGAACACTAAATGTTCAGAAAACTGTGTAATATGATCCCTTTTACTACTGCAATTGGTCAATCCAGGAAGATGTTCGCCAAAATAGCGTTGCAGATGAGCCCCTTCTATAATTGTAGTGACCAACATATTCGGAAATGGATATTCTGGATTTATTGCCAGCATGATATCGCTGACCCGCTTCACGACCGATTTGTAAAAAGAAAAAACACCGTGTTTGTTCTCATCATCCACATACTTATTGAGGTAAGCCTTAGCCGATTCGTCGTAAATCACTTTTTGAAGTTTGATTTCATTAATATGTTCAAAATTACCATCTTCTTGGACATCCTGAGTTATTACTTTTATAGCACGTTTGAGTAACTCTTCTGGATCGTTGATATTTGTGGTAGAAAGAATTAATTTAGATTCCGTCCATCCCCAATACCACATCGTGAGATAGAGGAGTATTTTGTGTTTATTTTCGAAATAACGATAGATAGAAGCCTCTGTAGAATTTATGTGCTTAGCAAGTTTCTTGAAATTGAAATCCTCAAAACCCTGTTGGTAAAGCAGGTCGATACTACCTGCAATAATTCGCTTACCCAATGCGCTGCTTTCTGGATCTTTGATAAATAAATAGTTATTTACTTTGATTTGAATATTAGGTATATAATCGTGCATAAAGATATTTTTGCTTGCAAATATAATAGTAAAACTATTAATAAAGTGTTAAACACTCTTAAAAATTATTCACTCGTGCGATAAACAAATTTTCATGAACGGATGTTATAAAAGAAATTCTTTCGAGTGATCAACAAAGAAAAATATTATCAAGAGCAACTAGACTCCATGCGTGACATGATGGATCGTACCACTTCGTACATGGAGGATTTACAGCAAGAATTAAAAGAAGCCAAAAAATCACTTGAAGAAAGGCATGTTCAGATTATTAACAGCATCAATTATGCCTCCAAGATTCAAAAACAACTTTTGCCTGATGAGTCTATTTTTGAGAAATATTTCTCTGATCATTATTGGTTCATTAGCCAGCGAGATACCATTGGTGGGGATTTTATTTTTGTAAAGGAAATTGAAGGAGTTGTTTTTTTCGGTTTGTTTGACTGCACGGGGCATGGTATACCAGGGGCTTTGCTCTCTATCATGGGGCATCAACTCATCAACGAGATTTTTGAAAGCAAAAATGATCTAACGACCTCCAAAGTTGCAGACTCGCTCAATCAGTTGTTTACCACCTTTTTTGCAAACGAATCTAAATTGAATGATGGAATGGATGGTGTTATTTGTCGCTATGATCCTTCTAATCACCTATTCTCCTATACCAGTGCGGGTAGACCAGTTTGGATGAAAAGAAATGGTGAGTGGTTGAAATTATCGAATAGTAGATCCTCAATTGGAGCCATGCCCAAAAATAACGTATACCATTCAGAAGGTTTTTCGCTTGTAGATAACGATGAAATGTTTATTTTTAGTGATGGTCTTCCAGATCAGTTTGGTGGACCTCGTAACAAGAAGTTTTTGCCTAAGCGAATAATGAGTGTGTTAAATAATGAAAAACATGTTCAATTGAGTGATCGTTTGGCCAATTTAGAAACTGTTCACAAGATGTGGTACTCTGATACTGATCAGACAGATGATATATCTTTTGTGGGTGTAAAATTTTAAAAATTCAAATGGAAAAACAGAATTTAGAAGGACATTTAATGAACGAGCTTTACGAGAGTGAATTTGTTTCATTCTACAAGTTTAACGATCAGGATTTAGGTGTCTGTAAAGCCACTTCTGAATATATACCAATTGATTATTTCAAAAATGATTTTGAGGCCATTGGATCTTTAATTGCTGAACATAATATCCACGCTTTGATATTTGATAAACGAAGTTTAAATACGTTTCACCAACCATCGATGGAATGGTATTACACGGAGTGGAAGGCAGAATTACTTCAACACGGTTTGAAAACTCACTATAAAATTTTACCTGCTGCACCTTGGTTTGCCAAAAGCGTCGAGGCAGGGAAGCATGATATCAAGAAAAATGATCCTGATTTTGACTTTGATCAATTTGAAGTTAAATATGTATCCTCTTTAGATGAGGCAATTGACCATTGGAAAGCGCTTAATTAACAATATTTCGGATAGCGAAAATTCGACCTAATGTGGGGTGTGGTTCCAGCGCATAATAGGGGCTGTTTTTATTGATTGTGTCCTTCCACACGAAATAGTTTTTATGACTGTATTTTTTGAGTCGCTTAACGTGTGCACTGGACGTAAAAAGTTGATAAGCTGAAGTATCTTGAGCGCAAATAATAATCCCATTTGAGGTTAAGGAACTTTTGTGACCGTATATTTTAAATTTATTTTGCGTCGAATCATTGAGCTTTTCTTGAAGTTCAGCAAGCTGAAAGGATCCTTTTGAAATTATGGAAAGCACCTCTTCTATTTTTACGCTGTCTTGGTAATGCTTAGTGTGCACTTCTTTTTGTGGGTCATGGTGATTACACCCTGTAACATATAAAGCACTAAGAAAAAATAATATCCCCTTCTTCAACGAGTCCATCTCCTTTCATTTTTAACAGTAGCTGTATGAGTGCTACGACATCTTTTTCGCAATATAACTTAATTCTTTCTAAATCGTTTTCTTCATAATAAACGCGCGCTACATCTGCTCCCGATATATCATCTTTTGGAGTTGGTATTTCAAAAATATGACATAATAATGGCAATGAGGTGTAATGTTTGTAATCACCAAATTTCCATAATTCAAGCGTATCGAGATGGTTGACCTCCCACGGCTTTTTGCCGGCAATATCAAGTGCATTGGGCAACTTGATCCCATTGATCAGCATGCGTCGCGCGATGTAGGGGAAATCAAATTCTTTACCGTTATGTCCGCAAAGTACATCATAAGACCCGTTGTAATGGTCTTCAAGCAGTGTTGCAAATTGTTTCAATAAAGTGGCTTCGTCATCGTGGTAAAAAGATTTGAGTCTAATTTCTTTGCCTGTGGAAGTACTGCGTACAAAACCACATGAGATACAAACGATTTTACCAAATTCTGCAAGCACACCGCCGCGCTCATCGTAAATATCTTCCACTTCTTTGCCGTCTTTTTGCTGAAAGCGGGTTTTTTGACTGAATAATTCAGCTGTTTCGGATGCTAAATCTTCATAGCGATAGACTTGGGGTACGGTCTCGATATCGAGGAAGAGTACGTGATTGAATTGAAGTTTTTCCAACATAGGTGTTCTTTTCAATCGAAGTTAAAAAAAATGCAGCAATTATATTTCATTTAATGCGATTTTCTTATCTTAAATGAAGTATTCAATTTTAAACCTTATTGAGATGACCACCAAAGAACTCGGCGACCTGGGAGAAGCGTTAGCCTTACAGTATTTAAAAGAAAAACATTATCAGATCGTTAAAACGAATTACCGTTTTCAGCGCAATGAATTGGATATGATTGCAGAAGATGAAGAACGACTTATTTTTATAGAGGTAAAGACGCGGCAGACTGCTCAAATTGGTCCGCCATGGAAAGCTGTACACCGCCATAAACAGCGTCAGATTATTCGTTGCGCACACCAGTACATGTTAGAGAGTGATAGTGAAAAGGAGGCGCAGTTTGATATTATATCAATTGTACACAATTCTAAAGGAACGTTTATTGAACATATTGAGGAAGCTTTTTATCCAAGGTTGTAATCGATTTTTATAAGGATATTTAAATCCGTTGGTTTACTTATCTTTGCAATTCAATTCAAGAGGAGATGGGAAAAAGTAATGATCAAAAAGGTAGAAAGCGCAACAATAATAAAGGGGAGCGCAAGTCTGCCAAAGCAAAGTATAAAAAACGAGGTGGCGATGGACCGTTCTCGAAAAAAGCAGGTTTACCCAAAAATAAGCGAACCAATAAAGGTGAGCCCTTGCCCAAGTTTTCGGATCGCGTGCGCCTCAATAAATTTCTTTCGAATGCGGGTATTTGTTC
Source organism: uncultured Fluviicola sp. (assembly GCA_964346075.1). GTDB lineage: Bacteria > Bacteroidota > Bacteroidia > Flavobacteriales_D > Crocinitomicaceae > Brumimicrobium. Next base: position 15,906 of record CAYFTH010000027.1, read on the forward strand.
TCGGAGAGAGGCAGATGCGCTTATTTCTTCTGGAGTAGTGAGTGTAAATGGTAAGGTTGTGACAGAGTTGGGGTTGCGCGTGAGCCCCACCGATGAAGTGAAATATGATGGTATCACCATTAACACGAATAAAAAGCGTTATGTTCTGCTGAATAAACCGAAAGGTTTTATAGTCGTACCTTCGGCGCGCACCGCTTCTGGGAAATCAGCATTGAACCTGGTCCAAAAAGCGTGTAAAGAACCTTTATTTCCAGTAGGCAAGATGGAGAAAGCGGCTTGTGGTCTGATGTTGTTTACGAATGACGGTGACATGGAAAAGAAATTGACGCACCCCAAATTTAAATCAGCACAACTTTTTCATGTTTCGTTGGACCGTCCCATGGAACAAGAAGATTTGGCTCGGTTGACGGCAGGTATGTATGTGGACGACAACATGTTTAGTGCTGAAGAAGCGAGTTACGTTAAGGGTCGTCCCAAAACTGAAGTCGGCGTATCTATCCTTTCGAGTAAGAGTAATACCGTAAAATTGATGATGGGTAAATTGGGCTACGAGGTACGTATGATGGACCGTCTGGAATATGCTGGACTCGACAAGAAAGATCTGCCGCGGGGCCATTTTCGCCATTTATCTGAGAAGGAAGTTGCATTTTTAAAAATGAGTTGATCATGCGAACTGTGCTTATATCAATTATTGGCTTCTCACTTATGTTATCGTTGATAGTGGGTTGTAGTGGTGCGGATGATAAAGAGGATGCGGGTAATTTGCCCTATTCTCAGTCTTCGGATTTGCGATCATTTGTTTTTCCAACTGATAGCGTGCAACCTTACATCTATGCGTTTAGTGATATTTATCGCCCCGTAGATGAGAAGTTTTTCAGGATTTACCAAATGGAGGAGAATGACACCAGTAAAATGTTGGTGGAGCGTTATAACAGGAATTTTCAAATTACAGAGGGCTATACTTTCGCAGTAGAGTATGGGTTTGAGGTTGTGGATCACATGGTTGTAGATGGCAATGGTCTCAAGCGCAAAGCACACGTGACAGAACAGGATTGGTTTGTTTTGGATACTTCAATGCAGTCCTCATTTGTCTCCGATTTCCCCGCTCACCTCGATTCTACGTTAGTCGTATACAAGTCTAAAAAACATTTCGATCGGTTTGAACAGAAGTATGAGGTGTTGGGAGATACCGTACCAGCCATTGTCGTTCGCGATTCTATCACGTTCTCTCTGGTGAATCCAACAAGTAAAAAAGGAAGCGTAAAATCGGTGGTCACCAATCGTGTTTATGCTCAGAATTATGGACTCGTTGCTTGGTATGACCTGGACGATAAAGTTCATTATAAGTTGAAGAAAATATTATCTAATGAATGGTGGGAAACCTTTGCACAATAGAAGGTTTAAGGATATTTAATTTAAGGCATAATATTTGTTAATTAAGCCAACTAAACAAACGGTATGAATCTTATTACATCTGCGCTCATCTCGATGATCATTGCAATAGCTGCAGTGTTTAATATTCCTTTTGATGAGGTGCAGCTTGCTTTTGAGAAAGGCAACGCGTCCAAAGTGATGGAGTTCGGCAAATCAAAAGTCCTTATATCTATTGAAGACGACGAAGGTGTTTACAGTAGATCTCAAGGAACACAGGTGCTTAAGAAGTTTTTTAAGCAATATCCGCCATCAACTTTTAGTTATGATTTTAAAGGAAAAGAGGACGGTGCTTCATCTTTTGGCATTGGCAATTACCAGTCCGTGAAACACCGCTTCAGGGTGAGTATAAAATTCGAGAAAAAAGGAAGCAGTCACGTGATCGAATCGCTAGAAATTTCGCGCATCAAATGAGACTTAAATTGATCGTTGTAGGGAGAGATCATAAGGGGTTTATTACTGCTGGAATCTCAGAATATGCCAAACGATTGAATAAATATGGTAAGCTGGAGTATATCGTTTTACCTGATGTTCGCAATGCTCGGAAAAAGTCTACGGCTGAAATAAAGCATGAAGAAGGCACAGCAATCCTGAAGAAAATCAAGCCGGGCGATTTTGTTGAGCTTTTGGATGAAAGCGGGAAAACGTTTTCCTCAGTGCAATTTGCTCAGCATTTACAGGGGCGCTTTAACCGGGGAGGCGGTACCCTCGTCTTCGTGATTGGAGGTTCCTACGGTTTTTCGGAAGCTGTTTATAAACGCGCTGATGCGAAACTAGCATTAAGTGAAATGACTTTTTCACACCAGATGGTTCGGTTATTTTTTATAGAACAAATATACCGGGCTATGACCATTTTGAAAGGAGAACCTTACCACCATGAATGAAGTGATCAATATCGTATTAGCTTTCAGTACTTGAAGTAGGAAATACTGTCGAGTACCATTTCCCACTTTCCCTGATCATTCATAAAGGGCTCACGATCCACGCGATAGATTTTTTCAACGGAATTACCGATCTGAAGTCCTTTATTGGCTTTGTTATACTTGGCTTTACCCGATTGATAGCGCAAACATTCGTCGTGTGGATTTTCGGCATCACATGAATAACCAAAAGCGCTATTCTTACCATCCACATCCAGGTAGTGGCGAGCTGAATCACCTTGCGTAGGAGAATTGAAGACTTCAGATCGCCAGGAGCCACTGAAGTCTTCATTATATTTCTCTAATTCTTTAACACTGCAAGCAACGAGGTAAAATGTGATTATACTTAGAAGTATTCCAATCGCTTTTCTCACGTTACTTGTTTTATGCTATTGTTGAATGATTAATTTCTTAGTCAAGCGCTTTCCACTTTTAGTAGTAATCGCTACAAAATAGGTTCCTGATTTGAGGTGACGCACATCAAGAGTGGTCTGCGCATCTTGAGTGTTAACGTCTCTCATCTTTTTACCTAAAACATTCATCAGTGTAATTCTTCTTTCTTCTGCTTGTGAGAATTGAATGGTGACGAAATCTTCGGTCGGGTTGGGAAGCAATTGAAAATCAGCATGCACTTCCTCTTGAACTGATGTGGTCGCACCGTTACAATTTCCAACAGATCCATAGTTAAAAATAACTTCGGTACATTCATTAAAGTTGGAACCCTCAATATAATCATCAAACTGAGCCGTAGGGTCGTGCCAAACATCTTTTGTAATTGCCCATTGACCGTTCTGACTATAGTTGGCATCAATAGAAGACATACGCTTCATGTAGAGAATAGCTTCATGACTGCGCTGAGAAATGACGCTTGCAGCATCTTCGAGGTAGTACGTTACCTTCGCACTTTGAGTGCCTTCATAGGTAAGTGTAGCCCCTTGGCAAACTAAATAATATTGTTGATTCCCCAAATCAGTTGCAATCATTGAATCTTGAGTGACGATTACTGTAGAAGGATCAATATTGACGGTACATTGAGATTTGCCAATTTGAGCAAACGCGAATAATGTGATAAAAATGAGTAAAATTTGTTTCATAGCTAAACTTTTGATACTAAGGTAATGAATTAATTTCAACTAAATTGAAACGTATAATTAAAATTCGAAAAATTCATCGTGCCTTGCTTGAATGGTGGATTTATCGATTGATGTTTTCTTGCCCAGGCTGTCGGGGCGTTGTTTAATTCGTGAACCGATTCACAAAAAAAAAGGTATGACCGAATTTAATCGGAAATACCTTTTTTTATAAAAGTCTTGTATTGTTTTACTAAGCCTCTGCTTTCTCCTCTGATGGGACGACAGAAACAAATGAACGATTGTTTTTCTTTTTTCTAAATTCAACAACCCCATCTGTCAAGGCATAAAGTGTGTCATCTTTACCTTTTCCAACATTTAATCCAGGATGGTGTTTTGTTCCGCGTTGGCGAACAATAATGTTTCCTGCGATTGCTGCCTGACCACCGAAGATTTTTACTCCAAGGCGTTTACTTTCTGATTCTCTTCCGTTTTTCGAACTTCCGACTCCTTTTTTGTGTGCCATCGTATTAAATTTTTTGTGTTAAACTAACTCCGCTAGTTAACATGATTAACCTTTAACTCCAGTGATCGTCAATTCAGTCATGTACTGACGATGTCCGTTTTTCTTCTTGTAACCTTTTCTTCGTTTCTTCTTGAAGACAATTACTTTATCTCCTTTCAGGTGACGTTCTACTTTCGCAGAAACTGTTGCACCATCTATAGCCGGGGCGCCAACGTTTACTTTTCCTTTGTCATCCGTCAACAAGACGCGATCGAAATCGACTTTATCGCCTTCTTTCGCATCCAAACGGTTTACAAATACACGTTGATCTTTTTCAACCTTAAATTGTTGCCCTGCTATCTCTACAATTGCGTACATAGCTTAATTATTAGTTTATTTAATTTCCAAAAATAGGACTGCAAATGTAATAAATTATTTGATAATTACCACAACTATTTCTGGATTTGTTCTTTTTGTTCATCTTTGGTGGTTTTACCTGCACATGAAACAGAAGTAAACTAGGTACATGTATGGCCTTATTTGCTAAATTCACGCTATGCTCCATCAACTTGGACCGTGATCTCAGCGGCCATAATCACTGTTGTTGCTGTTTATTTTTGCGTTTAATCTTAGGGAGCGCGTTGGCCAGGAATACCCCGAAAAGAATAACAATCATTGAGATGACTTGCATACCGCTAATAATTTCTCCATCCAAGTAACCAATGATCACGGCGACCACAGGAATGAAATAGGTAACGCTGCTCGCAAATAGTGCAGAACTCCTGTTAATGAGGTGGTTGAAGAGCAGAACGGCAAGAGCAGTGCCAATGATCGCCAGCAAACTAATGTATATCAATGCGGTCGATGTGTAATCGTTCGTGGCAATCGTGGATGGTACGCTAAATATAAAAAAGAGGACTAAAGCAGGTAGAAATGAAAATGTAAATGCCACCGAAGTGACTTGAATCGGTTTTAGATGTCCTAAATTATGACGGATAATGTTTACGCTTGAAGCATAACAGATGGTGGCACATACCACCGCAAAAACGTGATACCACCTCCCGGAGGTATCGACTACCGCCACACCATTCACGAGTCCAATGATCCCAATAGTTCCTATTAAGACACCGAGTATTTGTAGTTTGATGAGTGGTTGACGAAAGAGCCAGGTGCCGATGAGTAGTGTGAAAATTGGAGTACAGCTATTGAGCATTCCGGCATATCCGGAAGAAATTCCTGTTTCAGCGAAGGTGAAAAGAAATGCGGGAAGAAAGTTTCCCAAAAATGCGACACCTGCCAGGTTAAAAAACATTTGTTTGTTCTTAACAATACGTATGTATCTTAAGCCGATTGGTAAAAATACGCCTGCTGCAAGTAACATGCGTAATGTAGCCACTTGATTATTGTTGAAAATAGCTTCTTGAGTAACCTTGTCCACCATTCCGCGCTTCATCAAGATGAACGAACTTCCCCACACAATAGCGAGTAGCAAAAGCATTCCCCAGTTTTTTAACTCTTCCTTCATGGCGCCCAAAAATACATTTTGTTTGATGCAATAGGAGATCGATTTTAATTTTTGTGATAAATTGATAATTTGTTAACTTTGTTCAAATCGTAAATTTATGCAACAGGTTCAGTTTTTATTCATTTTCATGACGATGTTCCTTTTCTCCTGTTCGAATAATTCATCAAAAAAGATGAGTGAACGCACGGCCACTTTTGAAATTCAAGGTATGGTCTGTGAAATGGGGTGTGGGGCTTCCTTACGTAAAGGACTGTACACCACAGATGCTGTTTCTGAAGTTAAAGTGAAATACGAAGAGGACCGCAAGGAGAATGTGATTGAGGTATTTTACGATGCAAATCAAACATCTCCCGAGAAAATGGAAAAAATTATTGAATCCCTTAACGATGGGCAGTTTACTGCAGAATTGCGAAGTGATCGCGCCGCAAAGAAAAAAAATCTGAATAAGAAACAGAGTGCTAACTTCAGTCCATCCAATGAACGACGAGAAGGTTTGGAAGCTTCCAATGCGAATAATTTTTCTTTCCCCAACCTTACAGAACTACTGAACAGTCTTATTTATTAATTTGTGTTCTTCCAACTCGCTGAACAATTGTTTTTATTGCCCTGAAAAATCATCGCATCGATTGAATGAGAAGATCATCTTTGTCAACAAGAGTGGCCGAAAGGTTAAGGTTGACTGGAGCTTTATGAAAATTTTTGTGGCTCAAACACCAATTTTTTGTTTGGTTATGTATTCGTTTTTTTTAATTTCATTGCATGGAAATAAAGAACCCTTATAATCAAGAAGTTTTAGGATCAATTGATTTGACGTCAGCAAATCATGTGGAAACCATTGTGCAACGTGCAAATAGTGCTAAGAAAGTGTGTAAAGAACTATCAGCTGGAGAGCGCCACGGATATATACTGGATATCATTTCAGGCATTAAGGCTGAGTATGATGAGTTTGTTAAGACAATTATCAAGGAGGCGGGTAAACCAAGACGATATGCTCAAGCAGAAGTTGATCGAGCTATACAGACATTTACAATAGCAGCTGAAGAAACGAAACGGTTTCCTCATGAATTGATTGATCTGGATAGCACAGAAAAAGGACGCGGCCTCAAAGGAGAAGTTATTTATGAACCGTGCGGAGTTGTTTTTGGTATTGCGCCATTCAATTTCCCTCTTAATCTTGCCGTCCATAAAATAGCTCCTGCCATAGCTTCGGGGTGTCCTATTATATTGAAACCTTCTTCGAAAACACCATTAACGATGGAGCTCCTTTCACGCGTAATCGCAGCAACTGATTTACCTGACAACGCTTTTCAACTTGTGCATTGTAGTCGAGAAGTGGGGAATCAATTTATTGAACATGAAGCAATAGACTTGTTGTCTTTTACCGGTTCACCCGATGTCGGTTGGAGCATGAAGGCTCAGGCAGGCAAGAAAGAGGTGGTCTTGGAGCTCGGTGGAAATGCTGCAGCTATCGTTTGTGAGGATGCCGACCTGAATAAAGCACTAGAAGAATTGACAGTCGGTGGCTTTGCTTATTCGGGACAAGTTTGTATCCATACGCAACGCATTTATATACAGAATTCTGTTTATGAGTCGTTCGTGAATAAATTTCTAGCGGCAACACAAAATTTACGTATCGGCGATCCGCTTGATGAGGATACTGATTTTGGAGTGATGATCGATGAGTCAAATGCAAAGCGCGTAGAAGATTGGGTGCAAGAAGCGTTGGATAATGGAGCGAACCTCATAACGGGTCATAAAAGAGAAAATGGATTGTATTATCCAACTGTTTTGTCGAATGTTTCAAAAGGTCAAAAAGTGAGAGATGAAGAGGTTTTTGGTCCTGTCGTTATTTTGGAACCCTATGACGAATTAAACGATGCTATCAGAGCGGTTAATGATAGTAGATGGGGATTACAAGCTTCAATTTTTACAGATAGCATCCAACAACGTGACCGCGCTTTTAAACAGTTAAATGTAGGTGGGCTCATTCATAATAAATCTACTACTTTCCGGGTTGATGACATGCCTTATGGAGGAATCAAAGACTCTGGATTTGGACGCGAAGGAATTCGGTATGCAATGAAAGATTATTTGGAGCCTAAATTACTTGTGCGCGAATAATTAAGTGTTTTCTTCCAATTCGAAAATTTTTTCAACTGAAGCATTGACGGATCTGGCAATTTTAAGCGCTACGAACAGAGAAGGATTGTACTTTCCTTTCTCAATAGCGTTGATTGTTTGTCGACTGACACCTACTTTTTTTGCCAGGTCGTCTTGAGTGAAATTATGAATAGCGCGATGCACTTTTAAATTATTTTTCATGAAGTGATCTTTTGAGCTGAAACATTTTGAATTCAAAACGTAAAATGTAAATCAATAAAATGGCAAAAACACTAAAAACAAGTATGTTGAGATAGAAAAAACCGAAAGTGAATAAGGTCAAAACGATAAAAAGAAAAAAGTGAATATAAGTAGCCCACAATAATGATTCTAATCTGATTTTTTGAATAAGTTCATCTTCAGAAGCTCGTTTTGAAAAACCGAAGAATAAGAGTCCAACAAGTAACAAAACACTTATAATTTCATATCGAAAATCATCTTGTATTATTTTAAAAAACTGATGGTCTTTTCGTGTCTGATCAAATGGTAAGCCAGAATCGTAGATAGAAAGAACGCTGACTTCTTTTAAGAATGAAAGACCTCCAAAAAGAACGTCCAGTAACAGGAGTACGGTAGAACACAAGATCATTGCCAGACCAATTTTTTTATAAATACGAGGAAATAACGGAGTTTTTGTCATTACCTTTTTTACTAATGTATAATATTTTTTCTAAAAAGTAAATTAAACTTTACATTTTGTAAAATAGAGCAAAAAGTTACGCTGATTTTTAACTGGTTATGATTAGTGAGTTCTGGTGGATATAGAAAAAGGGAACCGTTTGAAACGATTCCCTTTTACCAATGTTGCTGTAAGTATCCTTATTCAATAATAATTCTACGCGTCTCCTTGCTCATGATTAAAAAGTAGATCCCTGGTTTCGCGGAAGAAACATCAATAGTAGATGTTTGTTTTACGAGTTCGCCTGTTTTGATGAGGCGACCTTGCGCATCGCGAATTACAAAAGGAGTAAGTTGTGCATCATTCATTTTCTTCACAGTGAATTGACCTTGAGAAGGGTTCGGGTAAATTTCGAGGGAAGTTTGACTTTCACCAGCTATATTTAAGGTGCTAATAGGGAAGCAATCACTCGTATCCGTACAGTTGTTTTCTGTAATGATCACGGCGTATTGTCCATTTTCTTCAGGTGTAAAAGTAGAGTCCGTTGCACCTTGTATGATTGAGCCATCACACTTGATCCATTGGTAAGACACATTTGTACTGTCGTTATCGGCGATTAACATGGGTTCATCAATCGTAACATCTGTATTCGGTTTTGTAATAATCACTTGTTGTGTTTGTGTTGTGTCATTACCTGAGACATCTTCAAAATTCCATGTGACCGTTGTCGTTTCCGTGATAGGAAATGTTGTAGTCGTAGTCGCGTTGAGTGTTCCATCGCAGTTATCTGTAGCTGTCGGAGGCGTGATGTTACTCACCTCGCAGAACGCTTCTATATTTATTAAACTAGTGCTATCCAGCGCAGGGGACGAGACATCATCAATGACAATATCTTGCGTTTGAGTTGACACATTACCTGCTGCATCTTGATACGTCCATGTCACCGTGGTGTTCGTCGTTACGGGGAAGGCCGCGTTGTGTGTCCCTGCCACCGATCCGTCGCAGTTATCCGTTGCAGTTGGCGCAGTGAGGCTATTGACTTCACATTCTTCTTCGATTATAGGTAGGTTTGCTACGTCAGCTACAGGGGCGAGGTTATCATTGGTCGTACCAACTTGAATGCGGTCCCAATAACCTGTTCCATTGCTGAAATTATATAAATGGATCTCATCGATTGAGTTCTGGGTATTATCTCGAAAAGGAAAACCAGTAGTTTGCAATGCACCATCAATGTAAATGTCGAACGTTTTATTAGTCCAGTCAATATTTTTTAATTCTATGAAGTACCAGGTGTTTGCAGTGGCAGCATAATCATAATTTGTCGACGAAATAAAACGAATATTACCATCATCTCCTTTCCAGTAGTTAAAAAACACGCAAGCCGTAGCGCTGGGGTTTTCTCCCATTACAGTATAGTTTAAAAATTGCGTATTTCCATCCGTATACATATAGTAACTGATTTCAGAAGGAGTTAAGTTCGGGACAGAAACACTGAAACCATCTAAATGATTATTGTTTCCACCGCTTCCTGTTACACTGTAGGTGCCTTCGGCTACATTTGAGTTCGTGACGCTGGTGGATGTTAAACCAGCACCGACAGACCAGGTTGGCGTATAGCTGCCTGATTCGAAATCGTCGAAAAAGGAAGCGCATTGAGCGAAAGTACTGTTCGTAGATGAAATCAACCCTAAACTTAGAATTAAAGGGGTGAAGAGTAGTTTGAGCCAATTTGACTGAATTGGACGAGTAGTAGTTTTTTTCATAATAGTGTATTTAAATTCACCCTAATATAACAATTTATAATGAACTATGAAAAAACCAGTCACTGAAATAATTATGAGGTTGCCTGAAACGCTCTAGCTTTATGCAATAAATTCAGCTGAATGGATTCTTTAGAACTGTGTGTTTTTACTGTTCTCAATTCAAAAATATTTTAACTTTGCCCGCATGGACAAAAAAGAAGACAAACTCAAAGAGATAATATCACACGCGAAGGAATACGGTTATGTATTTCCTTCTTCAGAAATATATGATGGATTGTCAGCAACCTACGATTATGGTCAGTTAGGGGCTGAACTTAAGCGAAATATTAAGGACTATTGGTGGACAGCCATGGTGCAGATGAATGAAGAGATCGTTGGACTGGATGCAGCGATTTTTATGCATCCACAAACATGGAAGGCTTCTGGACACATGGACGCGTTCAATGACCCCATGATCGATAATAAAGATTCAAAAAAGCGTTATCGTGCTGATGTGTTAGTGGAAGAGCATATCGAAAAGTACCGCGATAAAATCAAAAAAGAAGTCAAGAAAGGTCGAAAGCGTTTTGGCGATGATTTCGATGAAACACAATTCTTAGCGACGAATCCAAATGTGAAGCGTAACCAGGATAAGATCGATAAATTGGAAGCGCAGCTCACAGAAATTCTTGAGTCAGATGATCTAAAGTCGTTGAAATGGATGATCGAAGACCTGGGAATTGCTTGTCCGATGTCAGGTTCAAAGGAGTGGACAGATGTTCGCCAATTTAATCTAATGTTTGCAACAGAATTGGGATCTGTAGCTGGAGATGCTGCTAAGATCTTTTTACGTCCCGAAACAGCACAGGGTATTTTCGTGAATTTTGGGAATGTTCAAAAAACCGGAAGGATGAAAATCCCTTTTGGTATTGCACAGATCGGTAAAGCTTTTAGAAATGAGATCGTTGCTCGCCAGTTTATTTTCCGCATGCGTGAGTTTGAGCAGATGGAAATGCAGTATTTCGTGCGACCCGGAGAAGAACTGAAATGGTACGAGCACTGGAAAGAAAAACGTAACAAGTGGCATAAAGCGCTTGGGTTAGGAGAGGAGTTCTATCGCGATCATAATCACATCAAATTAGCACACTACGCTAATGCAGCTTCTGATATCGAGTTTGATTTTCCAATGGGCTTCAAAGAGCTTGAAGGAATTCACTCAAGAACAGATTTTGACCTTAAAAAACATGAAGAATTCTCTGGCAAGAAATTACAATTCTTCGACCCGGAATTAAATAAGAACTACACTCCGTACGTCATTGAAACGTCTGTGGGATTAGATCGTATGTTTCTGGCCGTGTTTAGCGCTGCTTTAAAGAATGAAACACTTGAAGATGGTTCAGAACGCGTTGTACTTTCTATACCACCGGCACTGGCTCCTTACAAGGTTGCTGTAATGCCTTTAACGAAAAAAGATGGTCTACCTGACAAAGCACGAGAAATCATTAATGAATTAAAGTTTGATTTTAATTGTCAGTACGACGAAAAAGACTCAATTGGAAAACGTTACCGTCGTCAGGATGCTATTGGAACACCTTATCATGTAACTGTTGATCATCAATCACTCGAAGATGATACAGTAACGATCAGAGATCGGGATACGATGGAGCAAGAGCGTGTTGCGATTACTGATTTGCACGATATTATTGATGAGAAGGTGAGCATGAAGAAGCTTTTGAAGATGGGATGATAAGCTTATGTTCAGTACGGGAATACGCCTGTACTGTTTTTTAAATCCTTTGTAAATCAATTATTTAAAAATATAGCTCTAGTAGTAAAAAATCTGTAAAATGATTTTTAATATATTTATAGCTAAATATAAAATAAAAAAAGCTATAAAATATTTTTTACTATACATATAGCTAATTATAAATATTTAAAATAGCTTTAAGTGTTAATTATTTTAGTTTATAGATAAAAAAGAATTATATTTGGCTATAAAAATTAATGCATGTTGTTGGTCGCATAAAAGAAGTTCGGTTATTACGTAAAAAGTTCGATTCGCCAAAATCAGAATTTGTTGCAGTTTACGGGAGAAGAAGAGTAGGGAAGACGTTTTTAATCAGAAATTTGTTTAAAAATGAGATGACTTTTCAACTGAGTGGATTAGCAGATGCAAACATGCAAGAACAACTCTTTAATTTTCATCTCGCTCAAAAAGAGTGCGAAAAGCATCGACCGCTCGACAAACCTGAAAATTGGTTGTCTGCATTTGAAAACTTAAAATTAATTATTCAACGCGCTGACCAAAAAAGAAAGGTTGTATTTATTGATGAATTACCTTGGTTAGATACTCCACGTTCTGGATTTATAACAGCACTCGAACATTTTTGGAATAACTGGGCAGTAAATCGAACTGATATTTTGTTAATCGTATGTGGTTCTGCTGCATTCTGGATGATCAACGAAATCATTAATAACAAGAGAGGACTCCATAACAGAATCACCCAAAAAATTCACCTTGAACCTTTTGAATTGGCTGAATGTAAATCATTTCTAGAACACAAAAATATAGCGCTCGATGCTTATCAAATTATTCAATTATATATGGTATTAGGAGGAGTGCCATATTATTGGGATGCCGTTGAGAAAGGGAAAAGTGCGACTCAAACGATCAACGATCTTTGTTTCACTGAAAATGGGTTGTTGACTTATGAATTTAACAACTTGTTTAAGTCATTATTTAGCAACGCAAAACGTCATGAATCAATCGTAAAAGCAATTGCTACCAAAACCAAGGGACTTACAAGAGATGAAATAGTTAAAAAAACCAAACTTTCTAATGGAGGAACATTAACTGATATTTTGTTTGAATTGGAGAAAAGTGGGTTTATTAGAAGGTATAATGCTTATGGGAAAAAAAGTAGAGATAGCTTATATCAACTAAGTGATCAATTTTCACTTTTTCATCTGAAATTTATGGCAGTTGAGAAAAATAAATTGGGAGAAGATACTTGGATGAAAATGATAGATCATCCAAAATATAGAGCCTGGAGCGGTTATGCCTTTGAACAAGTTTGCTTAGCTCATCTTTATAAGATTAAGGCAGCACTTGGAATTACTGGAGTTGAAACTTCCACATCTGTCTGGAGAAGTGAATCTAGTAAAACTCGAGCTCAAATTGATTTGATTATTGATAGAAGAGATGGAATTATCAATCTTTGTGAAATGAAATTCTCAACAAGTACATTTCTCATTGATAAAAAATATGATCAGACCTTACGTCATAAAAAAGCACTTTTTCAAGAAGAAACAAAAACGAAAAAGGCTTTACATACCACAATGATTACTACCTACGGTTTGCGAGAAAATCAATATGCAGGAAATGTGGTAAATGATTTTCATATGGAAATACTTTTCTAAACCAAAACTCTCGGTATATCCCTATCAATCCTTGTCAATAATTCATAGTTCATCGTATCACTAAATTTTCCAAAGTGAGAAACGTTGATCGTTTTATCTTGATCCCGGCCAATAATGGTAACAGTATCATCGACATCAATATCGACATTTGTGGCATCGATCAGGAACATATTCATATTCACCATACCTATTACGCTCAGTCGATGACCGTTCACAATTACGCGACCTGCATTACTAAGACTGCGATTAAAACCATAGCCGTATCCAACAGGTACAGATGCGATTTTCATATCTGTTTCTGCTAAAAACGAATTACCATAACCAATGAATTCCCCAGATTTCACCTCTGATATATCAGTTATTCTTGACCGCCAACTCAATACAGGTTGCAAAGGAGACTGCTGCGTATTTTGTTTGATTTTATAGGTTAATTCAATTTCTGTACTGGGCCATAGTCCGTAAGTGAGAATACCAACTCTAACAAGATTGTGATTGAATTCTGGATAAGCCAATATTGCAGCACTGCAAGAAGAATGGATTTTATCAGGACAAAGATCTTTTTCTCGAAATGTGGCAATTCCACGAAGAAAACAATGCTGTTGATCCTGGATTCGTTTGTAATTTGCCGTGCTTTCGGCACCTGCAAAATGCGTGCACAAACCACTGAATATAAATAATTCCTGATTTTCCTTGAGGAGTTCGATTAATTGGTTCCATTCATTTTGGGGAAAACCATGTCTGTTCATACCCGTCTCTAATTCAACATGAATACAGCATCTTTTTTTCAATCTTTTCGCCGTTTCTAACAGTTTATTTAAGGTATAATAATTATATACGAAACTCTCTATTCCATTCTCAACAATCCACTCGTAGTCTTCAGCAGCAACGTTACCCATCGTCATAATCGTAGAGCGGTGATTACAAACTTCGTGAACAACCCTCGCTTCAAAAGAACTGAAAACAGAAAAATGGTGCACACCAAATTCTTCCAGTAAAGGAACCATTTTGTCAATACCATGGCCGTAAGCATTTGCTTTTACCACTGACGATAATGTGACATGTTCACCGATTTGTTCACGAATAAATTCGATGTTATTTCGAACAGCGGATTTGTCAATTTGAACGATTGAGCTATTATTGTAAATCATTGACTGAGTTCATTTGCGAGTTCATAAAACATTTTTTCTCCCTTCTCAATGAGTTCGTCTGGAAAGTCATAATTAGCATCGTGCAAAGAGGGTGTATTTTCACCAGCGCCGAGACCAAACATAGCTCCTTTGTAATTTTGAGTAAACAATCCAAAATCTTCTCCCCAATCGAATGGAAATTCTTTGTCAATATACTCAAACTCGAGTTTTTTAGCAGCTATTTTTATTTGATTTACTACTTCGGGGTTGTTTTCGTTAGCAGCAAAAGGTTCCAACCACTCTATGCTGGAGACCAGGTCGTCTTCTTTCGCTAATTCATGAATTTTACCAACGATTGACTGCTTTGTTTTATTAAACTCGTCAAAATCATTTGCGCGTATCGTATATCCAATCTCGGCTTCTCCTGCAGATGTGCCGAAAGCTTTCTCCCCCATTTCAATGTGGATCGGCGCAACAACAAAATATTGAGCAGAAGTTTGATCAGGTTCGTGAAAGCTTTTCATGAAGTTAATAATTTGAGCAATGCATACCGCTGGGTTTTTCCCTTTATCAGGTTCACCGGCGTGACTTGTTTTACCTTTTAAATGAACGGTAAAACTCTCTACAGAAGGAGTAAACGCACCTTCTTTACAAACAATGCTTCCCAATGGATATCCGGGAACATTATGAAGCGCGATCACATGGTCTATGGTAAACTCCTCAAAAATACCTGAATTTAGAACCGCGCGAGCTCCTTCACCAGTTTCTTCTGCAGATTGAAAAAGCAGCAAAAATTGACCATTTTTTGGAGGGGTGTTGATCAGTTTTTCAGCTAACGATAACAAAATGGCCATGTGACCGTCGTGCCCACATTTATGAGAGATGCCGTCTACAGATGAACGATAATTGAAATCGTTACTTTCTTCAATGGGCAATGCGTCCAGTTCACAGCGAAAGAGTATCGTTTTTCCAGGATTTTCACCTTCTATTACAGCTATTAAGCTATGCTGAGAAAAAGAATGGTAAATCTCTTTGATACCCAGTTTTTCCAGCTGATCTCTAATAAATGCTGAAGTTTTGCTTTCATCCCCCGATAACTCAGGTTCATGATGGAGTTGTTTACGTATTTCTGCTGTCTTCATGATGTAAAAAAGATAAGGATAATATACCATGAATACAAGCTCAAAATCATTTAAGATTTAGCTTTTTTGGATTTGGTCAAAGAGAGACGAAGAAGTTCAATCAGTAACCAAACCCACGGTGCTCCGTGCATAAAAAGATCAAACCAATCCATAGGTTTCATGCCATTAGCTCCACCTAATACCCAGCGAATTTTTCCAAAGAAATGTGGTTCTGGAAAGAAAGGGGCTAAGCCTAATGTGAGTGTTGCTATAAGTGCTAATACGAGATTATTGTTTTTCATGGTTCTTTTTGGATTTAAAAGGGGCGATGAGTTGCTCAAAAAATCCTGGAGCATAATTTTCATCATCGTCAAAGCCAAGTTCTATGTCTCTTCCTTCATGTGGGATATAGTTGGTTCCAAATAAATAATCCCAAATACTCAATGAGATACCGAAATTCATCCCTTTCGGATGGTTTTTAGGTAATGCCTTCGAGTGATGCCATATATGCATTTTAGGATTGTTCAGAATGTACTTCAATGGACCATAATCCCAACCGACGTTTGCGTGATTGAGATGTCCAATAGTAATAGCGATCGCATGAACGATAAATGCGAGTTCGAGCTGAAAACCGAACAACATTGATAAGGTAATATATTTAAAACTGTTATAAAGTAGTGTTTCACCAAAATGATAACGAAGATGTGCAGCAAACCCCATCTCTTTTACGGAATGGTGGACTTTGTGGAATTCCCATAAGAACGGTACGCGATGCAGTAAATTATGTACTCCCCATTGCACGAAATCCGATATGATAAAGAAGATGAACAATTGCCAGCCCCAGTGCAAATTAGATAAGTTGAGCAAATGCCCTCCTTCATAACCTAGAGGAGCCATGGTGTCTGTTAGCATCGTAGTCGTTACACTGGAAAGTGCTGTATATAACAAAAGATTAAAAATAAAAAAGTTGAAAAACATATAAAATGCATCCAGCCAGAAGTCTTTGCGAAATGCTTTCTGATGTTTCCGCCATGGGAAAAGTAATTCCAGCCCCCAAACGAGAAGTGAAATAACGATAAGAAAATAAAAGAAATTCAATTCCCCTTCCTTGAATGGTGTGATGATCGTTTTCCACAAGTAGTTGGCATACGACTCGTACCCATTAACAAATATGTCCCAATATTTATTCATTCGTTACAAATATACGTCAATCAAAACGCTTGAGTTGTAACTATTGTTGCATAAAAAAACGCCAGTATTAAGATACTGACGTTTTGCGTAACTCAACAAATT
>CAYFTH010000028.1:0-31997 GCA_964346075.1 uncultured Fluviicola sp.
ATAAAAGCTGTTGCAGCATACCGGTTTGCACATTTTCTGTTCCGCCAAAAAGTCCCTATTATTCCCAGAATGATCACAGAGTGTGCACACAGTAATACGGGTATAGATATTCATCCAGGAGCACAGATTGGAGAGCATTTTTTTGTTGATCATGGAACAGGTATTGTTATTGGTGCTACGGCAGTCATCCGAGAACACGTTAAAATATACCAAGGCGTGACGCTTGGAGCATTGAGTGTTCGAAAGAAAGACGCCGATGAAAAGCGTCACCCAACTATTGAGAGTGGTGTTGTGATTTATGCTGGGGCTACTATTCTTGGAGGGGACACGGTGATTGGGAAAAATGCCGTTATTGGAGGAAATACGTTTATCACAAGAAGTGTAGAGAAAGACACAAAAGTTTATCACAACCCTTCACACAAAGAATATTGATAGAGATGAAATTAATTGAAACTATTGGAAATACGCCACTGATTAAAATGGAGAACAGTAATTCCAAAAAGGGCGTTAAAATTTACGCAAAATTAGAAGGCCATAATCCTGCGGGAAGTGTTAAAGACCGTCCTGCCTATAATATGATCGCTGCAGCCCTCGAAAGAGGAGACATTAAAAAAGGAGATACGATTATTGAGGCGACCAGCGGAAATACGGGGATTGCACTTGCCATGTGCGCACAATTGATGGGCGTTAAAATGGTATTAGTGATGCCGGACAGTGCCACAGAAGAACGGAAAAAATCAATGCGCGCCTACGGAGCGGAATTGATTGAAACTCCAGGTGAAAAGACAATAGAGTTTTCCCGAACGCATGCCATGGAGCTAGCGAAAAAGCACGGTTATTATTTACTCAATCAGTTTGATAATGATGACAACTGGAAAGCACACTATAAAACTACAGGACCAGAGATTTGGAAAGACACAAACGGTAAGATCACCCATTTTGTTTCGGCTATGGGAACTACAGGTACGATTACGGGCGTGTCCACATTCTTAAAAGAAAAAAACCAAAACATCACTATCATTGGTGCCCAGCCTGCAGAGGGAGCTAAAATAGCTGGAATCAGACGGTGGAGCCCCGAATTGTTGCCTGCAATCTTTAATCCTGAAAAAGTAGATGAAAAGAGAAATATTGGTCAAGACGCTGCCTATCAAGGGGCTCGAGATTTAGCGCAAAAAGAAGGTATTATGGCTGGTGTCAGTGCGGGAGGAGCGTATGCGTTGGCTTGTGGTCTCGCAGAAGAAATCGAGGAAGGCGTTATCGTTTTTATTGCTTGCGACCGCGGAGATCGTTACCTGTCAACAGATTTGTTTTAAACGCCACAATCAACAGGGATGAAAAAAACAGCATTTATTACCGGAGCGACGAGCGGAATAGGAAGAGCTACTGCCAGAAGATTGGCTGAGGATGAAATTCGTTTGGTTCTTTGTGGTCGACGAAAGGATCGCCTGGAGACATTGGTAGATGAACTCGGGAACCAAACAGACGTGCATACACTCCAGTTTGATGTCAGGGATAAAGAAAAATTGGACAAAGCAATAGCGTCTTTGCCCGACAATTTTTCATCCATTGATATCTTGGTCAACAATGCTGGAAATGCTCACGGATTGGACCACATTCAGGAGGGAAGCACCGATGATTGGGATGCTATGCTGGATATCAATGTAAAAGGTTTGCTTTACGTATCAAGAGCAATCATTCCAAAAATGATTGAACAGGAGTCTGGTCACATTATTAATATTGGATCAACTGCTGGAAAAGAAGTTTACCCGAAAGGGAACGTTTATTGCGCGAGCAAACATGCTGTAGACGCTATTAACCAAGGTATGCGAATGGACTTGAACGATCACGGCATAAGAGTAGGGGCTGTGAACCCTGGCCTGGTAGAAACAGCGTTTAGCAACGTTCGCTTTAAAGGTGATGATGATCGCGCAAAAGATGTTTATAAAGGATTTGACCCTTTAAAGCCAGAAGACATTGCGGATATTATTCATTTTGTGGTAACGCGTCCTTATCATGTCAATATCGCAGACTTAGTTGTTCTGCCGACCGCTCAGGCTAGCAGTACGATGGTTAAAAAAAGCAATTCATAAGAAGAAGCTTTTGCTCAAAATACGAACAAAAAATCATGCAAAAAACGATATGAAAGAGACAAATAGGCCTCCTTCATATCATAAAATTAAAAAGTTCAAAAGTACTTAGGCTAGCGCCTCTTTACCTTGTTCTTCAGCATATGATGAAACTGCAGGGCAAGAACACATCAAATTACGGTCACCATAAGCGTCATCAATGCGACGAACAGCCATCCAAAACTTATTTTCCTTAATGTAAGGAAGCGGATATGCGGCCTCTTGAGGAGAATAATTATATTCCCAATCTTTATTGATGATACAGTCTGCCGTGTGAGGGGCATTCTTCAATATGTTGTTTTGCTTGTCGGCAAAACCGTTTTCAATTTCTTTAATTTCTTCCCGAATACTAATCATGGCGTCGCAAAAACGGTCGAGCTCTTCCTTATCTTCTGATTCAGTTGGCTCAATCATCAAGGTTCCTGCAACAGGGAATGATACTGTTGGAGAGTGAAAGCCATAATCGATTAGTCGCTTAGCAATATCACCGACCTCAATGCCTGCCGATTTTTTGAAAGATCGACAATCGAGAATCATTTCGTGAGCGACCGTGTTGTTTTCCCCCGCGTATAGTATTCCGTAGTGGTCTTTGAGGCGTGCCCGGATATAATTGGCATTAACAATTGCCATTTCCGTAGAAGATTTCAGTCCTTTTGAGCCTAGCATTTTGATATAAGCGTAACTAATCAATAAGATTAAAGCACTTCCATAAGGCGCTCCAGATATACCGTGAATAGCATTTTTACCCCCAACACCTTCTATACTTACACTTCCGGGCAAGAAGGGAGAGAGGTGTTCAGCGACACCGATAGGCCCCATTCCAGGCCCACCACCTCCGTGAGGAATGGCAAATGTCTTGTGTAAATTGAGGTGACAAACATCTGCTCCAATATTCCCGGGGTTAGTCAATCCGACTTGAGCATTCATATTTGCACCGTCCATATAAACTTGACCTCCGTTATCGTGAATGAGTTGAGTAATATCCATAATATCAGCTTCAAAAACACCATGCGTAGATGGGTAAGTAACCATCAAAGCACCGAGGTTTTCCTTGTGTTTTTCAACTTTTTCTGTTAAATCATGAATGTCAATGTTACCTTTATCATCGCATTTGGTAACAACTACTTTAAAACCAGCCATTACAGCAGATGCAGGATTAGTACCATGAGCTGAAGATGGTATGATACATATATTGCGTTCTGGGTTATTATTGGCTCCGTGATAAGCCTTAATTACCATCAATCCGGCATATTCGCCCTGAGCACCTGAGTTGGGCTGGAGAGAAACAGAATGGAACCCTGTGATTTCACACAAATCATCTTCGAGTTCTCTAAACATATTGTGATAACCTCTAGCCTGACTTACTGGTGCGTAGGGATGTATATTGGCAAACTCGGGCCATGTAATCGGCATTAATTGCGCAGAAGCATTTAACTTCATTGTGCAGGAGCCAAGCGGGATCATTGAGTGAACAAGCGATAAATCTTTATTCTCCAGTTTTTTGAGGTACCGCATCATTTTAGTCTCCGAATGAAACTTGTTAAAGACCTCGTGTGTGAGAATTTCCGTTTTACGAGCGAGCGCTCTGTTCACCTCTGAAGTGACAAAAGCCACCTCTTGGGGTTTCTGATGAGCAGCCAGTTCTAATACACCGACGAGACCTTTTACTTCTTCCTCATTGGTGCGTTCACCAACACTGATAGTAAATGTTTCATTATCCACATAGCTCAGGTTAATGTGATGTTCCTCACAGACTTTCTTCAGTTCATCACACGATAGGCGCTCTGGTGTTTGAACCCAGATAGTATCGAAGTAGTCATCATGTAAAATTTGATATCCGACTTTTTCTATCGCTTTATGTATGGTGGCTGTTTGGTTGTGAATGGTCTGAGCTATTTCTTTCAGTCCTTCGGGACCATGATAAACGGCGTACATTCCTGCCATAACAGCCAATAGCGCCTGAGCTGTACATATATTTGAAGTGGCTTTATCGCGCTTGATGTGTTGTTCGCGTGTTTGAAGCGCCATACGATAAGCAACATTGCCATCTTTATCTTTGGAAACACCTATGATTCGACCAGGAATGTGTCGTTTAAAGGACTCCTTCGTCGCAAAATAAGCAGCATGTGGCCCACCATATCCCATCGGAACGCCGAAACGCTGCGTTGAACCACAAACAACATCTGCTCCCATTTTACCAGGAGCTTCTAATAGAACGAGCGACATGATATCTGCTGCAACCGCTACTTTTACGTTGTTTTCAGATAAATTAGTGATAAACCCACGAAGGTCTTTTACGCGACCAAGTGCATCGGGATACTGAACGAGCGCACCAAAAATTTGATCATCGTTTAAATCAAAATCTGTGGGGTTGCCGAATATCAATTCAATCCCCAAATGATGAGCTCTACCTTTAATTACATCGATAGTTTGAGGGTAACAATATTCAGATACAAAAAACTTGTTTTTCCCCGCTTTTACATCGGCACGTTTGCGTGCATTAAAAAACATAATCATAGCTTCAGCGGCCGCAGTAGCTTCATCCAATAGAGATGCATTGGCAATTTCCAACCCCGTAAGATCCATGATCATAGTCTGAAAATTAAGCAGGGCTTCAAGTCTTCCCTGTGAAATTTCCGCTTGATACGGGGTATATGCAGTATACCACCCAGGGTTTTCCAAAACATTGCGCTGAATAACCGGTGGAACATTGGTTTCGCTGTATCCTAATCCAATGTATGACTTGAAAACTTTGTTTTGAATTGCCAACCCTCCGATATGGTCCAGAAATTGTTTCTCAGTTAATGCAGAACTGATATTAAGGTCAGATTTCAACCGGATTCTTTCAGGAATCGTTAGCTTCATTAATTGATCTACTGAATCGATTCCAATTGTATTCAACATTTCTTGCTCTTCTGCCGCCGAAGAACCAATATGCCGCTTAGAAAATGCACCCATGACTGTTACTTTTAATTGAGACTACAAATATACGCTTTCTACGATGCTTCAAAAATTATTTAATAAATATAAAACAGCATCATTGAAAAGCTGACACTTTAACAAACCTAAGCGACAATTGATGCTGGGTAAACGGATCAAACCTATAAATTGTCATATATAATACGGTCTCTTTTGAGCCAAAAGGGTCAAAGGGAGGGTCTCAGAACGCTAATCAATTTCAGATGTTTGATCGATCGCAACAATAATTCCCTTTCTTTGTCATTCTTTTAGATGCCTTTGATACGATTTATCATATACAGTAATATTTTGGTCAGTCTTGCGGCTGGAACGTTGACCTTCTCTGTCAGTTCGTATTTTTCATTTTCAAATGCTCTTTTTTACGGCTGGTGTGTGACAATGGCTACCCTTTTCCTATATAATCTTCAGCGTTTAATACGCTTTGAAGATGTTGAAAAGCAGGCCTCTGAACGCCACAAGTGGCTTGTTCTTCACAGAGGTGTAATTGCCTTTCTATGTGTGTTAGGTGCAGCCGGGGGAGTAGTTACCTATCTTTTGTTGGGACCGTCCAACGATGTTTACCTTATTGTTGCGCTGACCTTAGTGGGTTTCTTTTATGCTTACAGCGGAACGCGATTTAATGCTTTAAGAGAACTTCCTTATTTAAAAATCTACCTTATTGCTTTTGTTTGGACCGTGGTAAGTGTTGTTTGGCCCGTTTATCGGGAGGGCATTTGGAATGAAGATGCTCTGCTTATGTCTTGTGCTGTTTTTTTATATATTTTGGCAACGACCATTCCTTTTGACATACGCGATTTGGCATATGATCGTGAACAACAGAAAACGATTCCTCAACTATTAGGTAAACAACGCAGCAAATATACGAGTGTACTCCTGCTTCTTTTCAGCGCAGGGATCTTGATAGGGCTGAACCATTTGTTTTTACTTAACCCACTATTTTACAGCGCATATTTAGGTATGATTGCACTGATTGTCTACTCAGATGACAAAAGAGCGGAAATGTATTTTTCAGGTTGGATTGATGGTTGGATTATTGTTTTCGGCACCATGTTTTTATTCGCTTGATGCGCAGAGGAAAGTATAAATCGCCAAATGATCTGAATAGCCTCCGAAGTAATTCGGCCCTCCATATGTGCGATTCGGTGTTGTTGAACCATCCTCTTTGGTGTATAAAAAACGATCGTCATCCATGATGTAAGCACTTTGATCTAATAAATACAACCCGCTTTTTTGGATTAATGGTCGTGATACAATCATTTGATCGAGGGCGCCCCAGTCACCACGGTAATTGTGTGTTCCTCGGTTTGCTGCGTGTTGTTCCCAAAGCAGGTTTATAAGAGACGCTTCAGTTTGAGGAGATCTGGCTTGGAGCACTTCACTCACGGAACGGTCGGTGGGGTAATCATTAAAGTCTCCCATGATGAGTATGGAGGCATCCGCGTCATTTGCCTGAATACTGTTGACTTTTTGCCGCACGATTCTTGCTGCACGAATCCTTTTATATTCACTTTGCGCTTGTCCGCCACGACGAGACGACCAGTGATTAACAAAAACATGCAGAATACTGCTGTCTTTTGTAATACCTTTGGTATATAGAATGTCACGAGTTTTAAAATCGGGTTCTTCCGCTATGCGTACCCTGATTGCTTCTTTATGAACAACGTGAAAGCGCTTGTGGTCAAATGCCAGCGCGACATCAATGCCTCGCTGATCAGGAGACTCGAAATGAGCTACGCGATATGTTGTTTTTTTTAATCGTCCGGTTTGCAGCAATTCATGAACTACAAATCGGTTTTCTATTTCGGCAAGGCCAATGAGCATAGGGTTTTTTGGGGATGCTGCAGTAAGTACTTGAGTGAGGTTCTCCAATTTCTTCACGTAGCGTTTGCTATTCCACTGTTTTTCGCTGGAAGGTAAAAATGCTGCGTCGTCACGATCTGGTGCATCTATGGTATCAAATAAATTTTCAACATTATAGAACACCACAGCAGAAGTATCGACGGGGTCTAACAGTTCATGAGGAAATTTGGTTCCTTTTGAAACTGTTGATTTCGAACGCGAATGTTGTTCCTCGTGTTGTTCCTGACAAGACAGTGTTATTACTAACATAAGGAAAACGGGCTTGTATTGCATAATGTTATTCTATGGTTAGAAATAAAAAAAGGTACTACATAGCGTAGTACCTTTTAATAACTAAGTTAGGACTTAATTATTTTTCTGAAAGCGTACAATCCCATCCAGATTGACCTGCGTTATCGCAAGAAGCTTCCGCATCATCTTTCTTTACATCGTTGTACGTGTAAGTAGCTGAACCAGTAGCTCCAGCTTGTTCATAAGTACATTCACACTCGTAGTCTTTTTTACAAGACGCAAGAGAGATCAACGCTACAGCTGCTGCTGCAAAAAACATTTTCGTTTTCATAATAAAACTTTTTAGTGATTATTTAATACCCGCCAAAATTAACATTATTTTAGAAAACTAAAACAAACGTTGATAAAAACTTTTTAAAAAGGTGCAAATCACCTGTTATTCATAGGTTTAACAAGAGGGTTTTACTAATGAGTAAAGCGTATCATACAGGAACGTGTGTTTGTTAAAAGCGACGCCTATTTTCAGTGTTCAATAAATCGATGAAGGGAATTGCTGCCGGCAGTAAATGTTTATTCATGTAGCCCGCTTTCAATCCAGTCCAGCGCGGGAAAACCCAACTCACTATTTTTCCATAAATGACGGATTTGCCCTGACTTGATGTAAACAAAAGTTGGAAAAACGCCACCCGACAATTGAATTAATGCTTCAGAAGGTTTGTGCACAAGGTAGTCGAGTTGTGAAGAGTTGGTGGCTTCGATATAATCATCAATAATGGTTCGATCTGCAGTGTTCAATGTGAGTGCGATATCTATATTTACGTCGCGGTCGTCCATAATACGGAGTCGATCCCTGGTAGCCTTGCGACAAAACGGACAGTCCGAATCAACAATTGCTATAATACCATCGAAGTTAGGTTTAAAGGCTTCTGCAATCTCAAGTAGTCGGTGGTTATCTATTTCTCGAGCGGTTCCTTTTTTTATGAAATCAGCTGAATATATTGGGTTTATAGCAAACATTAACCCTAACAATGTCAACGGGAGCATGAAGCCTATGAGTAATTTAAATGAACGTTTTTGGATGGTCCGCACCAGGCCAGTCATGATTATAAGACTCATTAACAACACAATGAACCATGGAAGAACTTTTGAGAAAGTCCAGGAAAAATTGCTATGAACACCCCAGGAAACAATAGTTTGATCATAGAAATAAGTTAAAACTACAATGGCGAACGCAACGCTGCTAAAAAAAATACGCATTAGGGGAATGAATTAAAGACTTAATTTCTTTTTTAATGGCTGAGGTAAAGCGTCTTTGTGCATGTAGATATTAATTGTTTTTAATTTAAAATAGTTTTCGGAGACGTACAAGTAGCCCTCAGGATGATTGTTGGTTCCCCATGAATTTTTGACGAGAAAATATTTTGTCCCGTTTTTTTCCTTGTACAACCCCGTAATGTGCATGCCGTGGTCATCAGTTGTTGTTTTATTGTCGTACTGTTGTTGTCGCAATTCTGGAGTGATTGATTGTTCATCAACAGGTGTGTAAAAAGCGTTGGAAGATTTATCCGCTCCAGCGTCAGAAAAGTTTTGGTTGTCGTTTCCGCTAACATCAATAGTACTTTCGTCTTTTGGAACGATGGCTAAACCTTTTCTAAAATTAAATCCTTTTTCGGATACATCTGCACCCCAAGCTACGGTATAACCATTTTTCAAGGCGTATTCAGCAGCCTTTTGAAGCTCTTTAAGCGAAACGTTATAACTTGTTCCCCACGACCAATTGTCCTGTATAGCTAACATGCATTGCTGATAGGGTTTAAAATGATTGAAAGCAGTGAGCGATACGTAATCATCCATATTCAATGCTGTCTCTTTCGCAAAGCTTTTTGGCGTATATTGCTTATCCTCATAGGTGAAAGAGGTAGGCTCTTCTCCAAGATAAGCATCTAAAACACCTGAAAAACCAGCTTTCCATGATGGCGATAATGGTTGATTACCTTTTTTGTTGACGTGTTTTAAAATGCCT
This sequence comes from uncultured Fluviicola sp., assembly GCA_964346075.1. Lineage (GTDB taxonomy): Bacteria > Bacteroidota > Bacteroidia > Flavobacteriales_D > Crocinitomicaceae > Brumimicrobium. The sequence goes on from CAYFTH010000028.1 coordinate 9,220, forward strand.
TCCATGTAGCCGTTTAAACCGCGATATAACTCGCTATGGCTGTGTTGATCCAGCCCGTAGTTTAGTCCATTGTACACTTTATTGGGAACGATACCATAGTTTCGAAATACCCAGGGTATGTCATGAAAAGCGCCTCCCTGAGCAAAATTAATTTTACCATCCATACGGATATACTTTTCCGCTTTTCCCTCGTAAGCTTTTCGAACAACGTACATTTGGGAAAGAACTGGAGGGTTCTCGTTACCTTTTCGAATCATTTCAGATTCGAAAAAAGAGAGGGCTGAAAAGCTCCAGCAAGTACCCGTATAACCTTGTGATAAAACGGGTGTTGCATCGTGACGAGCAATTTCAGTGAAAACGTAGTCAGAATTCTCTGCATTTGTTGTTTGTGCAAAACTCAAAGAGAAAAAGAACAGACCAATGATGGAAAAAAAGTAATGTTTCATGCTTAATTATTTTGATGTTGTTTCATGCTTAAGAATCCAGGAAGACCACCCCTCGTTCTTGAGTTGATTCAATGTTGCTATGGCTGCCTCTCTTGTATTTTTTTGAGCTGCAGAGACGCGATGCAGACCGTTGTGAACGTCGACAATTTTACCTTCATAACCAGCAGCTTTTAACCGTTGTATCACGTCATAAGCATTTGATTGTTGTTCAAATGATCCGACAATCGCGTGGTAAGCTCCGCCCACGTTGCGAGTAGCACTTTTTTCAGCAACGCTATTTTTAGGGTTAAAACGCACGGGGATAAACCGGTCTTGATCAATTGGATACGAGAAAACCTCACCACTGTTAGGTTGTAAGTGAGATGTAATTGCTTGCAAGGTGGCTTCTGTTTTCACTGAATCTTTTTCGATCCTAATGTTGTTGGCGTTTCGCTCATACCGGGCAGACGCATTGTCTTGAAAGGGGTTAAAATCCGATGCATAAATAACACCAGACTGCAATACATCCGTTTTCATTGGAATCCAAAAACTATAAAAAGCAACAGGAATAATGGCGGCAACAGCAGCGATACGTACCACTTTTTTAAGTGTGTTGCGTTCTTTTTTAGTAGCAGGATGTTCCATAACGTCAGCATTTGTGTGGACCTTTGTTGTCTCCGTTCGCTCCACTCTCGTTGGCGCTGGATTCAGTACTTTTTCGCGAGGAGAGTACTCCTTGTCGGGAGCTGATTGAACCTGTTCTTCTGCGGGAATGAATTGTATGTTTGCCATTCCGTAAGAAGATAAAAGCAAGTTGAAGAAACGATCTTGTTCAAAAGCAACCTTACCATTCTTGTTTTTGTAGAGATAGCCAACATTTTGAAAAAGGACACGCTCACCAATGTTCAATTGACGCTGGATTTTTTGTGTATCTGTTTTAACGCGCAGATAAGCTTCTTCGTAAGAAATGTTTTTTTTGCGTGCAATAGCATTTACAAGAAGTCCGTCATTGTCAGTTAGACTCCTGTTAAAGCGCAGAGCTTTTCGGGGAGGAGTAATAACGCCATTGGCGGGCTCAATTTTTGCGGAAACGGTGCTCGCTACGAATCCTCCAAAAGCAGGGATAACAACGCAATCGTTTTGCAGCAAAAGTGAGCTTAATGTTTCATCGAAAAAATCCATTGTAACAAAAATATGAAAATTCTTATTCAACTTACGATAAAAAATGACCAATGGTTACTTATTCCTTCTTTTTTCTGAGTTCATTCAAGACAACAGCTACATCTTCAGGTACATCGATATTGGGTGTTTCTATACCCGTTTCTGTAACACGAATAGAATACCCGTGAAAAAGCCAGCGCAATTGCTCTAGCGACTCTGTTTGTTCGAGATCGCTTGGAGGAAGAGCGACGAGTTTTTTTAACGTAGTTTTTCTAAATCCATATAAACCGATGTGCTTAAGAAAAGCCTTTTGAGTAGGCCCCTTCTCATACGGGATGGGACTCCTCGAAAAATAGAGCGCGTCCCCAGCGAAATCACAAACAATTTTGACGCGGTTAGGGTTTTCAATAACAGATTTATTGTGTGTAGGAATCCCCAATGTCGCAATTTCGACCTGTTCATCGTCAAAGCTTTTCAATAATTGCCGGAGTTGCTGAGCATCAACCAAAGGTTCGTCACCTTGAATGTTTACGACAATTTCATAGTTATCGTAGGTTTCAATTACTTCGCCACAGCGATCTGTTCCACTTCGGTGTTCGGAATGAGTCATAACCACGTTTCCTTCAAAAGCTTCAACATGACTTTTGATTTTATCGTGATCGGTGGCCACCACAACTGTATCAAACAAACCCGACCGTTGTACGCCGTCATAGACGTGTTGAATCATTGATTTACCATCCAGATCAATGAGTGGTTTTCCAGGAAAACGACTCGAATGGTATCGCGCTGGTATGATTGCCAATTTTTTCATCGTTATAGTTGTGCTTGAAGTCGTATTAAAAACTGTCGCGGAGCTTGTATATCTCCAGGTCGCGTCATGTATTCGCGATTAAAGACATTATTTACGACGAAATTAATTAAAAAATGCTCATTGATAGCGTATCCAATGCGCGTATCAAAAACGAGAGCGCCATTATTGTTTCTCTCCCGATAAGACTTCAAACCGGGCAGTATTTGCGTCGTATTACCGAGAACATTAATGCCTGACTCAAAAGTCGCATCGATGTTTTCCATGAAAGAATTGTAACGACCACTAAATCCGAGCATGACCTTTTTGTATTTGAATTGAATATCTCCTTTTGCTAAATGACGAAAACGATATTTTAAAAGGCGGGAATTGGTATCCGATAACCCCCCGTTTACATTGGAACCGTATATATAACTGGAGTCGGGATCGATGAGTACGGGGTTCATGTAGGTATAACCCATCAAGGCTGTTACCTCCACAGGACCAATAGATCCTTTCCCGTTAATTGAAGCTTCTACCCCCGTGATGCGTGCTTGTTCAGCATTTTCAGCACGGAACCCAAACCAGTTGGCGGGATAACCAGGATCACTAGGGTTAAAACTAATGGGAACAGAATCGGGTTTAAAATACCCAAACGTGAATTCCATCATTTGATCATATTCATTAATAAATCCTGCGACATCGATAAACCCTTTGAAGTTGGAAATAGAAAACCCTTGTTTTACTCCAAGTTCAGCCGACCACCCTTGTTCGGGCAAAAGCTCTGAGTTTGGAAAGATATTTAAAGCACCAACAGAAGTGGAGGCATAGCGCTCTGCTACCGAAGGGTATCGAATAGCCTGACCAAATGATGCACGTAAAAAAGTGTGGTCGAATAGTTCATAATTGGCACCAAGCCGAAAAATAGGGCGCATTGGAATAGCGTTGACTGAATCTTTGGATAAAAACGTGCGAGAATCAGGCGCACGGTTGTTTTGTTGGAAGTACTCGCCGCGTATACCTCCAGTCATATGTAATTTTCCAACATCTTTTTCGAGTTGAGCATAGAGGGAATAGTTGCGCGATTGATGATCTCCGTAAAGTTCTGACTGCACCATGTTGAAACTGGTGGTGACACCTGCAGTGATGCCAAAATCATGCTTCATGCTTCGTTCAAACTTGTAGTCTGAATAATACATCGTCGCTGTGGCACTTTGTCCGTCTGTTGATCGATTGACTGTTTGATATAGCCGATTCTGAAGCGTGTGTTTGTTATCGAAACGGTCGTAAAACTTAATGTAGGGATCAACCGTGAACCGTAAATTGTCTGTCACGGAAAGCGATGAGGAATCACTCAACGGATCAGCTGTTCCTCCTGAAGGGTAATAACCTAAACTGTCACTTTCCCAAATTATAAACAACCCTTTTCGCTCAATATTTGCCGAATAGTTCAATCCCGCTTTCAGGCGTTTGAGCCGTTTCGGTTTAAAAATAAAACTACCGTTAAACCGAAACCGTTCTTGCTCTTCTCCCGCACGGTAGCCATCTGAGCGATAGTCGTAGACTGAAACGGTATAACCAAATTGGTCGTGCATTTTACCGTGATAAGCGGTGAATTGATTGGCTAATAGTGTTTGATTAGACCATTGTAAACCTGTTCTGCGGGGTTGATCATAAATAGCTGTCTGATAACTCAACTTTGTTTCTCCTTCTTCAGTAGGCATTTTGTTGCGGAGCGAAATGATTCCGTTGAGAGCACCGCTACCATATAATACTGAAGAAGCTCCTTTGAGGACCTCAATTTGAGATAAGTTTTCGATCGGAATCGATTGCCATTTGGCGTCACCTGCATCAGCTGAAAGTAGCGGAACATCATTCCAGACCACTAAGGTCCGGCTTCCTGCACCATAAGAAAAACCGCTTCCCCCTCGAATACTGACTTGCCCATCCATTGCATAAGCTCCGGGTGCTTGATCTACCGCTTGTTCCACATTATTAAAAGCTTTATTTTCGATAAGTTCAGGCTGTATGATTTCCAGGGACACCGAAATGTCCTGAATTTTTTGTTCACGGCGCGAAGCAGAAACAACAACGGCATCCAGTTCTTGAGAGAGCGGTTGTAGCTGAATGCGCAATGTGTCTTTTGGTAACTTTTTAATAACGATAGTCTTTTCCTGGTAACCGATCATGGTAACCGAAATGGTATCTGGAAAAGAATGAACAGTGAGAGAGAATGAACCGTTCCAATCGGATCGCCGTTGAACACCCGAAGCGGTTTCAATTCTTGCCTCGCCGATCGGATGTTCTGTTTCATCCACAACAATTCCGTTTATTTTTTGCTCATAAGCAAGGAAAGGAACCAGTAAAAAAAGCAGCAAAAAAGGTTTCATGTATTTAAAATTTTCTTTATCTTAGAAAGGCCTAATATAACTTAAATATTTTGAAAACAACAGAACAACACCACCAAGTCGCCCTGTCCCTGCTGGAAGGAGTGGGTCCAAAGTCCGCTCGTTTGCTTGTTGCTTATTTGGGTAGTGCGACTGCCATTTTTAATGCCGAAACAAATTTGAGAACAGCTGTACCTGGATTTTCCAAGGAACGTTTCAGAAGTTTGAATCGAACAAAAGCACTCAAAGATGCAGAAGATGTGATTAATTTTAACGAAAGAAATGCTATTTCAACAGTCTTTTTCGCTGATCAGCAATATCCCTATCGTTTAAAACAGTGTCCTGATGCACCTATAGTATTGTATACCAGAGGTGATGTTGAGATGAATCCCCGACGTTCTATTGCTGTGGTCGGAACACGCAATATGACGAGTTATGGGAAAAAGTTGGTACATGAGTTGACGGCTTCGGTTGCTCCGTACAATGTTCAGGTGGTATCAGGTTTAGCATATGGTATTGATGGAGAATCGCACCGTACGAGTTTAAACCATAAATTATCAACAGTCGGAGTACTGGGACATGGCTTGGATCGGATTTACCCTTCAAAACATCGAAGAATAGCTCAAGAAATGGTCCAGCAGGCGGGTTGTGGACTCATCACAGAATTTCCGCACGGTACGCGTCCCGATCGGGAAAACTTTCCTCAACGCAATCGTATAGTGGCAGGAATGACTGATGCAACCGTCGTGGTGGAAAGTGGTAAAAAAGGGGGGTCACTTATAACAGCTTACCTTGCAAACGACTATGTTCGCGATGTTTTTGCGTATCCAGGTAATATCGGAAACGAATACTCTATAGGCTGTAATCGTTTAATTGCTGATGACAAGGCTCACCTGGTCACTTGTGGAAAAGATGTAATGAAAATGCTGGGGTGGGAGGAAGAAATGGCAGAACAACCTGTTCAAACAGATATGTTTGAAGGATTAAACGGTGATGAAAAGAAAATCGTGAAAACACTGAAAGAATTTGAGAAGGTTACGCTTGACGTCCTTTCTATTAAACTCAAATTACCCGTTGCCGTTTTGAATGCATTGCTATTGGGATTAGAAATGAAAGGACTCGTAATGATGTTGCCGGGAAAGAAATACACATTAGGCCAACTGTAAAGACAACTGCAAGCACCAGCGTTAAGTGGCACGGCAGTTGTCTTAAATTAGACTTTAGCAATATTCTTTATAAGCTTCTTTGAGGTTTTCGGCAATCATGTCAGCCGTACCACCTTCGATATGATGCCGTTCTAAAAAATGAACGAGTTTGCCGTCTTTAAAGAGAGCTATCGATGGAGATGAAGGAGGGTAAGGAAGAAAATACTTTCTTGCTTGATTGGTAGCTTCGCTGTCAACACCTGCAAATACGGTTGCAAGATGATCGGGCTTTGTATCACCTTCAAGCGATTGCTTTACGCCTGGGCGGGCATTTCCTGCCGCACAGCCACATACGCTGTTTACTATGACGAGCAAACTACCTTCACCGCTTTTTATTTTAGCATCAACTTGATCAGCAGTGGTAAGTTGTTCAAACCCTGCGACGGTTAAATCTTCTTTCATGGGGGCTACTAATTCTGGAGGATACATAGTTTCTTATTTTTAATGATTCTTAATTACAAAAGTAACAACCTTAACTGAAATTTGTGCAATAAATAAATGAAAAGTATCACTTCGTCCCTAATTCATGGCCAACGAATTTTATCGCTGGTCAATCCGCTGGGAAATGTTTTTTATAAAACCTTTTAATATTGACCTCGTCATCCAGTGTTTTTGAATTGAATAGGTGTTGGATCAACTGGTTAGAAAAATAAGGTGCAATCATATAGCCTTTTGTACCCATTCCATTGAAAACAAATAGATCGCGATAAAGGGGGTGTTCACCAATGAGCGGTCGACGATCTGTTACCGTAGGTCGAATGCCCGCTTCTTGCCCCGTTACAGTGATAGGAGCATCCGCTAATTGATGGTATTTATTGAGAAGTTCTCTTCGAGCTTCAACTGTTGGTGATGTATCTGTCGTATCCCACGCGAAGGTTGCGCCGAGTTTGAACCCTCCCTGCTCAAGCGGAAGAACAAAGCATTTACGGTTTAAAATTTCAGATGTCTGTAACTGTTGAGATGTGATAGAGAGCACCTCCCCTTTTGTTTGTTGGAGTGGCAGGTAGCCAAAAAACGGATTGAATTTACCGCGAAATCCTTCCGCAAAGATGATATGAGAAAAGTATTGCCCCTTATAGACTTTTTTTTCAGGGTTAAAATGGAAAAAGTCAAAGTTTTCATAACTCAGTTGACCCCGTTTTTTAAAATAGCGACGATTGGATTCCATAAATAGCGGTGCGTCTACGTAGCCAGGTGATTGGACAAAACCATTTCCAATTGTATTTTTAACGTATTCTGGTGTGTCTCCAGGTTGATTTTCACTTAAAATATATTGATCAAATTCAGGATCTTCGTTTCGATCTTTCCAATAATTTTTTTCGTCGTTGGTAGAAAAAACGCGTCTTAGTTTTCGCGAAAAAAAGAAGCGTTGATTTACTTTTTTTTCAATGGTGGGATAAAATTCCTTGAGGTAAGGAATGAGTTCATCACCGCGCCACGTTTTCTTCATTTTTCGAAAAACCATCGGGTTAATCATGCCAGCTGCGACTGCGGAACTTTCGTTTTTTCCAGTATCAATCATTAGAAAATCGATGTGCTGATCATCGAGCTGATGGGCTAAACAAATTCCGGACAGCCCTCCCCCCACAATTAATACGCGGTTTTCCATAACACTTTTACTGCAAAGGTAAGAATTACCTGCATTTCAAAAGAATTATTGAAAGGTGGAGAGCTGATCTACATAAAAACAAAAAAAGCCGTTTCATTTTTTGAAACGGCTTTGATAGATGCGATATCGTTGCTTATTATTTGAGAAGTGTTACATGTCCGGTTATCACTTTTCTTTCGTCATTATCTGTAAGACCGAACTCGATTTTATAAACGTAGGTTCCTTCCTTTACGAGTTTGCCACCATAAGTCCCGTCCCAACCAATATCAGGGTTGTTTGATTCGAAGAGTGTTTCTCCCCAGCGATTAAAAATTAACAGTTTGTAATCACTTCTATCAACACCAGCGGTGATTACTGGTTTGAATGTTTGATTGAATTCATCACCATCAGGTGTAAATGCGTTTGGTACGTAATATAAGTTTTCCTTAAATACGATGATTGTTTTCAGCGTGCTGTCTGGGCAACCATATTCTGATGTCGCAACCAACCACACATCATATTTAGTAGAGATTGAAATATCGAACTCGTGCGATGGATTTACTTCCGTATTAACAGGGGATTCATCACCAAACTTCCAGGCATAACTGACTGCATTTTCAGTGTTGTTTTCAAAATCAACCGTTGGACCGGTAAAACTATTCAAGATCGTTGGATCGGCTTCAAAACTGGCGTCAGGAATAATATCACCTACTGTAATTGTTCTATTTAAGAACGTCACATTCCCACAATCGTCAGTAAGGCTGTATGTTCTCTCCACGATTTCAGGACAATAACCACCATCAGAATTATCACCCTCCCATTTTAAAACGGGCGTTCCGCAATTGTCAGCGGCATTGGTAATAACATTGGTGTCGGGCTCGGAAAGCACATTTACCTGTATATCCGGAAGTGGATCTGCAGTTGGAGCGGTGGTATCATTGACTATGACTACCTGAGTTTCAGTGCTCGTATTGTCGCAACCATCTGTATAAGTCCACGTTCTAGTAAATGTTTCTGGACACGATAAACCGTCGGAAACTTCGTTGCCGTCAAGCACGCCGCTGCCTGCACAATTATCCGTCCAATCCAATGTAGTCATGGGTGTTACATCTCCATAACACTGCACAAACACGTCAGCTGGTGCTGGGTCAATTACAGGTGCAGTAGTATCATCGATGGTCACCGTTTGAGTGCGAACCACTGAATTACCGCAAGTATCTGTTACGGTCCAGGTTCTGGTAAGAATTTCCGGACAAGTTGTGCCACTTGAAGTTTCAGTACCTTGAGCATAACCACTGCCAAGACAATTGTCCGACCAATTGAGGCTATCCATAGGAGGAATGTCAGCATAACAAGACACTGTTGTATCAGCAGGTGCTGGATCCATTACCGGAGCAACGGTATCGTTAATAACGATGAGGTGCTCAAGATCAATATAGTTCGAGCAGGTATCTGATACGCGATAAGTATGCGTTAAAGTTTCCGGACATGTATTACCGTCAGATGTTTCTCCCTGAAAAATAACAGAAGGGCTTGCTGTATAATCATCATTCTCATCTGTAATGATCAACGAGTCAGGAACGGGAACATTAGCATAGCACTCGATGTTTGTCGTATCTGGAGCAGTCGCAGTCGGAGGTAAATCAACCTGATAATCCACAGGGTAGGGGCACGTTATATTGGAAGAGACCCAGCCGCAAGAAAGAGAAGGGTTGACTACATTGAGAGAGGTCTGTTGACACACAAAATCTCCGGCATTATTATTATCAGTATTTCCTATTCGAGATATACTGTAAGGTGTGCCACCAATAGCAGAACAATTGGATGGACAAGAATTACCAACCCATTCACCACCAAGAGTTATGTTATATCCATTAATAGTTACATTGAAAGAGGCGAGTTCGGCAGTGGTCCAACCCCACGCAACAAAATCAGCTACGTTACCGGCATCATCTATAATAATTGCCCACCCAGGTTGGTTGGGATTCCAAAATATGTTAGAGCCCCAGTAATTACCGGAATTGTTGTCATCCGTTTTCGAAATTATAGAACAAGGGGCAAAAGAGTTGGGTAAATTCCATATGGTATTGTTTACAGAATTAATGTTTGAATAAGAATCACTAATAGCTGCAACCCAACCGGTAGTGTTTACATTATTTGAATAAAGGTTCGAAATTTCTAAATAATCCTCACTTCCGCCTCCACCGGCAAAACCTTCCAAACCAGCTTCGGTAATTAAAATTGAACCCGTAGTGTTATTTCCTGATGCAACGGTACCTTCAACGTTCAAATAAATCGTATCGTCTGCCGATGCTGAAGGAATTGTATAGTTTCCTGTGGGAGAGAGTTCATTTCCCGTGAGATCCGGGGTGTCCCACCAAGATAGTGATGTACTGGGTGAACCCGTAGCATTGAAATTAGCAGGAGCACCATAACAAACAAAAGAATCGGCAACTATTGTTGGCGTTTCAATAACTTCCACTAAGAAGGTATCCGACACAACATTCGCTGGGCAAGCTGAACACCTCGCGTAAACGCTGTACGTGTCTGTTGTTGTAGGCGTAACGATAAACTGATCGTTAACTGACCATGGTTGAACAATTGTATTTGTCGATGTTTCAACCTGGTATTCGTAATTTCCAGAACAAGTTCCTTGGCCAGCGAAGTCAATTGTGTCTGACTCTCCTTCACAAACACCTGTTGCACCAGGGGTTGGATCAACTTGAGTTGGACCGCACTGAGCGGAACCGTAACTCACCAGCCCCAGCAGAAATAATATTAGTATAACGTATTTATATAAATTCATGTTTAATTTCTATTTAAAAATTTTATCAAAATCTTTTTTAAACATCGTGATGTCTAAGTCGAGCTTTTTTGCTTTTTCCACTGATGTCTTTAATGATTGTTTATGTGCTTCGCGCTTACTTTTGTTTTCACCTGCTTCATAAAATGCATTCAAATCTTCATAAATAGATCGAACAATCCCTCTTGCCTTTTCTGAAACAGGGTCATCAATATCAAAAGATTGTGCTCGAAGAATTTCGTCCACGGCCATTTGGCATTGTGTATTCTCTGTTGCATGTTGTTGTGCGAATGAAGCAGAAAAAACCATGAGAAAAAAGGATAAAAAGAACACTTTCATAATTTAATCATTTACAAGTTTAAGATGTCATCATTGATATCTTCTGTGTCGTAGACGTTAAAAATAAAGAAAGGTTGCTTTAATTTACTGCTAATGCTGCGATTCGACGCTTTAATCATGAACGACATCAATTCTTTTGTTTCAATCGGAGAACAGTGATTCTACTCTTTTAAGCTATGAATTAGAAAACAGAGGGGACATAACACTAAGATTACAAGATCTTTTTATCGATATACTTTGAGTTTAACAAACGCAAGGCACCCATGTAATCGATTGAAAAATGAATGCTATCACCGACTTGTAAATCTGTATCATTATCGCCGAGGTCTACAACGTACATATCAGAACTTCCACCTGCAATGGATGCATTTTCTAATTGAGGTTCGATGTGATCTTCATCAACATCGAGTAAGCCCAGGTCTACAATAGCACGATATCCCATTTCTAACTTACCCGCTTTAACCTTTTTGCGTTTTCCCTCCAGGGTTGTACCCATTTTTCCTGATGGAGAGGTGGGTTTTTTATGCATTTCGATAATGTCTGCTGAGAGAGTGAATATTTGATGTTCCATTTCGGGTAAAACGTTATCATTATAAACATCGGTTCCGAAAAATAGCGTTTCTCCTACTCTAAAGTGATTGATGCCTTTCGGGAGTCGGTTCTGAAAGATTAAAGGAATAGTTACAGACGAGCCCCCAGACACATATTTAATTTTTTTATTGAATTTTGCTTCCACGAGCTGCTTGTATAAAGAAAGCTGTATTAATTTATCTTGATTGGGAAGTACCCCACTCATACAAGACAAGTTTGTTCCTACCCCTACAACATCAATGTGAGATAATTCAAAAACGGAGGCATAGAAATCGACAAATGAATCTCGCATCACTCCTTCTCGGATCTCCCCCATTTCAATCATAATAATCACTTTGTGCGTAACGCCCTGTTCTTCTGCTGCCTTTGAAAGTGCCTGAATTGTGGATTTTTCTGAATTGAGGCTAATATCGGCGTATTTTACAACATCGTTCACCAGTTTCAATTGCGGAGGTTTAATGAGTATGGTTTCTGCATTGGGCTGAATGTCTTTAATTACTTTCAAATTATCGATCCGAGAATCGCAATATTGATTGAGATCAAAATCTAAGACTGTTTGAATCAAGTCTTTGTGCCCACAAAGTAGTTTAGTGGTGATAGACCATTGGATATCATGCTTTTTAAACAACGCATCCAAATAATCAAAGTTTTTACTGAGTTTGTTTTTATCAATTGTAAGCTGCGCCATGATTTATTTGGATAATCGCATTTCTAAGTATTTGTTCTCATAACCCATTTTTTCATAAAGGTGCAGTGCGGGATTATCTTCTTCCACGTGAAGCGCAATAGCTCCTTCAGTGACTTCGGCGGCTTTTTCCATTAACTTTTTCCCTAAACCTTTTCCTCTTTGGTCGGGCCCAACAGCAATGTACACGAGTATATGTTCTGGAATATACCCCTTCATTCCTGTGTTATTGATGATCACAGCGCCACCTATTTTGTCTTCTTCAGCGGCCAAAATTACTTTTCCTCCAAATGAAGAGCTATTTTCAAATGCATAGTTCAGGCAACGCCGTATATCTTCTTTCGGATCACCGAACTGCTCGAGAGCTTCGTATAGAAACAGAACAATGTCATTCTCCGAAAACTGGTCGAGGGGATTGTTTTTATCATAAACACTTATTACCATAATCAACTGTGGTTTTCATAAAAATACATAAAAAAATTAAAGGCAGGTTCACAAGCGCGTTAAGAAAGAACGGGTAATTGCTCTATTTCGCGGTCCAACCTCTTTTTAATAGGTTCTATATAATTACGGAATTCTGGTAAAACAGCATCCTTCATGGGTTCTGATTTAGGAAACTTCTCAGCACGGTGATTAATTTGCCTTCCGTTTTTCCAGAAACGATAACACACATGTGGGCCAGTGGCAGCTCCAGTAGATCCAACGAAACCGATGACATCCCCCTGTTTTACGCGTACGCCGGGTCGAATCCCCGATGCAATTTTACTCATATGAAGGTATTGTGTATCGTATGTCGAATTGTGTCGGATTTTGACATAGATACCATTTCCGCGACTTCGAGCAGCGCGGCTAATTGTACCGTCGGCTGTTGCTAATATAGGGGTGCCCGTAGGAGCAGCATAGTCAGTGCCTAAGTGAGCTCTCCGTGTTTTGTATATCGGATGAAAACGATTTCTGTTGAACGAAGAACTGATGCGCGCAAACTTCACAGGGGACATTAAAAAAGGTCGTTTAGTCTCTCGACCTTTTTCATCATAATAGCCGCTCACTTCTCCTGTACTGTCTTGAAAATGGAAAGCATAAATGGGGGCATCGTTATGTTCAAACCAAATGGCATTAATTTTCTTGACTGAATAAGGAACCCCATCAACAGATTTTTCCTCATAAAAAACAACGAAGCGATCACCAGGCTGTAATTTAAAGAAGTCGATACTCCAGGCCAGCACGCCTTCAATGGATTCTGTTAGCGCAGCGGCCATGACGTAACTGTCAAATGATTTACTAAGTTCTGAAGAGAGGTTGGAGTTAGGGTATATCATACCACTAATTGTTTTTTCTTCAACGAGAACTGGGCGATTTTGGCGGTTGATCTGAACAGAATCGTTGGTAAAGTCAAATGTGATATAAGAAAACACGTCGGGTTCATAAACCATGTGTTGAACCGTTCTTGTCGTGTCCCCTTTCTTAGTCAGTACCATGAAAGGTTTTCCCGCATTGATGTATTTTAGCGCAACACTGCTGTCTTTAGCTGCTTTTGCTGTGGTATTAATAGTGTACTGATCAAGATTATAAGGCAGGAGTAAATGGCTCCACGTCCAGCCGTTTTTTACGGTATCATAATAGACATCATACGAATCGAGGTTGAAACCAAAGCGCAAGTTTTCTTGAACCACAGGCACGGTGTCCTGAGTAGGCACATCATCTGGAACCTCTTGATTAGAGGAGTTGCACGACCCCAGAGCAAAAGCAAAGGCGATGAATAGAATGCCTAAAACTAAGAAATTGCTAAAATATCTTCGACCCATGATTTTCCCCATTCCTCTTTTTCTTTTTCAGACCACAAATCTGGATAAAATATTCGTTTTTGAAAGCGTGGAGGCAAATATTTTTGCCAATTCGTTCCGCCCGTTGCAGCCACATCGTTCGGATCTTTTTGCAGATAGCGAACCGCAGACTTGTAATGCACTAAAGGCCAGTTGATGTTAACGTTCACATCGTTTTGTTTGAGTGCCCGAATTACATCTTCACGTTGGCGATCAGATTTTTCAAGGCGCAGATAACTTTGCCATAAATTGTTGTTCACCTGTTTTTGAGCGTATTCGATAAAGTCAGCACTGTAGCGTTCTTCGAACTGCTCGAGCGTTAAAGTTTTCTTTCCGGACGCCAGTTCTGTTGCACCTTCTTTCCAGTAGATATGCTCATACATCTCCGATATTGATGAGGAGCTGTCAAACTTGTGACGAACATCCTTATGAACTAAATTCACGAAATCCGTGGAAGCCATTTCCACAAAACGGTATTGAGCAGACTGGAAACCACTGGCGGGTAATAATGACATCCGGAACTTTAGAAATTGCTCTTTTTCCATGCCTTGCACCATGATGTCAAATGACTTTGTGAGTGCTTCGAAATAACGATTGATGCGTGTTGTGCGCTTGACGAGAAAGTCAGCGGTCAGGTTTTCCTGTTCTGAAATTTGATCAAACTCGTGCAAGCACAGTTTAAAATACAGCTCCGTGATTTGATGATAAACGATAAAGATAACCTCATCAGGAAAGCTGGTGCGCGGCTTTTGGAGACTTAATAAGGTGTCTACAGCAATGTAATCCCAATACTTCACGGTATCTGCATGTAAAAGTCCGTCCAAATAGGAACCCATGTCCTGACCGAGGGCAGCGTATTTTTCGTTAATCTTTTCGAGCTTTTCCCGAATTTCCGGAGTAATTTCCATGCTTCTTGACTTTTATGTAATGCACAAATTTAAAAAATAGAACCGTTGATGGCGGATGATTGATCAGAATATTCAGGGCAAACGGATTTTTATTCAGACATCTTGTTTTGGATTGATGTTTTGAATTAATGCTTTTCTAAGTGCTTTCACATAGTTTTAACTAGCCATATTTACTCATAGTTAAAAGGAAGTACAGCGAGAATTTATTAAATTGAAAAATGTTATGTAATTTTATAGAATATATGATCATTTTAAACGTTATGCTGAGAAAAATAATACTGCTGTCGGCTCTACTTTATTTGGCATGTTATGGAAATTTTGCTTTAACGCAGGGTCAGCTGGTGTTGTCAGGAGGGTCTTATATAACGATGGATGGTGGTAATAACATCAATTCTGCATATATAGTTCTGGAAAACCCGTCGTCAAATGCAATAACCACTGTAGGTGCAGGAGGTTTTGTGCGTTCGGAAAGTGAATACCATAAAATTAAGTGGTGGATAGGTAGCAGTACCGGGGCCTACAGAATCCCATTTGTCACGTATTCAGGGGTTTCTATTCCACTTACATTCCAAATAACTTCAGCTGGTTCTGGAAATCATATTGAGTTTTCTACCTACCCAACTGCTGTAAACAACACGATATACCCATCAATGGTAACGAATGTATTGGACCAGAATACCGAAACCACTGATAATTCTGATTACATGATTGATCGTTTCTGGATTATTGATGCTATGAACTATTCGACGCGTCCTGACGTAAACATCAATTTTGGTTACGATCCTGCTGAATGCGCAGGAAACATTTGTGCACCAGGTGCATTACTTGCCCAACGATTCAACTCGAACACCAATAGCTGGACGGATGGAGGACCAGGAATGAATTTGTATTACGGAGTTGACAATGGCACTGACGCTGTAATGAACGCAACCGTTCCAGGGGTCAATCTATACGAGGCATGGAATTTAGTTGATGATAGTAACCCGTTACCCGTTGAACTGAGTTGGTTCGCAGTTCAATGTGAAGATGGCACACCCGCAATAGAATGGGAGACAGAAAGCGAGCTGGACAGTAAGCTTTTTATGGTTCAGAAGAGTTTCAGTAGTAACCACTGGAAAACAATTGGAACAGTTCAGGCAGCAGGAACTTCTAACAACAAAAATTATTACTCATTTCTGGATGTCAACCCCTCAATTGAAGTTGCTTATTACCGTTTAATTCAGGTTGACTTTGATGGTGATCGAGAAGTTTTACCGATTGAGAGTGTGAAGCCTTGCAAACCGGTAGAAGACTTTTTTGAAATATCTTTAAACCAGCAATCGAATCAGGTTGTCGTCAATTCGAACTTAGAGCGCACCGAAGAAGTAAAAATTCAATTATATGATTCAAATGGAAAGGCAGTATGGAATTTCGGAGAATACAACTTAGCTAAAGGTCACGATGAAAAAATATTGCAAAAGCCTCGTGTTGAAACAGGCCTCTATAGCTTAAGAATAATGAACTCAAGGATCAACGTGAGCACTAAACTATTGTTTAAATAATAAATACTATGAGATACTTTTTACTAATAATTATGATTACTGGTAGTGCCTTAATAGGGCTTGCTCAAACAGTGGGAATAAATGATACAGGAGCAGCTGGTGATAATTCTGCCATGCTAGATGTACAAGCAACAGACAAAGGAATGTTAGTTCCAAGGGTCGCACTTTTGGCTAAAAACAATACAAACCCTGTAACGGCTCCAGCTACTTCCTTGCTTGTATATAATACAGCTACTTCTGGCTCAGGTGTGAATGCTGTTCGTCCAGGGTTTTATTACTGGGACGGAACAGAATGGAAGCGATTAGTTGATGACCGTCCCGATGTTTACGTAGGAAAATTTATTATCAATAGCACGGGGAATGTCAATGTTACCGGATTACCTTTTCAGCCACGATCGATAAAGTTTGAAGCCTATGGAAACGTGAGTGGAGATTTTGGTGGTAGTGCCGGCGGTTACAATGTGAATTCGGACAATGGAACAAACAACAATAATGGTGGAGTGAGCAACTCTTTTAATTATATGACTGGCTATGCTACAAATTATGGATCGACTGACCAACAAGTAATTTGCGGTGGAGCTAACGGCAACTCTATCAATGACATAAGCCGCTATGCTTCAGATTCGGAGTGCATCGGTATTCGATATAGCAATCAGAACGGTAACTCACTAGGGTACTTGAGAGGAGCATTAGCAAGTTTCAACTCAGATGGTTTTACAATAAATGTTACTGATTTTGAAACCGAAACCATTGTGATATTTACAGCTTATCAATAAAAACGAATGATAAAAAACGCTAAATAATATTTTCTATCGTTATTTGTGAAATATTACCTTTGTCCTTACAATTGATGAACTATGAATATTTTATTGTTAGGATCAGGCGGCCGTGAACATACACTTGCTTGGAAACTGAGCAGAAGCAGTACGCTCGAATCACTCTTTATAGCACCTGGAAATGCAGGCACGCGCAGTTTGGGGAAAAACTTAGCTATTGACCCCAATGATTTTGATGCTGTAAAAAATGCGGTACTTGATCACAATATTAATATGGTCGTAGTGGGTCCTGAGGCTCCACTCGTCGATGGTATTGTTGATTATTTTGAGAAAAACGATGAGCTTAAAAGCATTCCTATTATAGGGCCTAACAAGAAGGCTGCACAATTGGAAGGAAGCAAGGATTTTGCAAAGGAATTTATGAAGCGACATAATGTACCAACTGCAAAACACAAATCCTTTACCAAATCGACATTAAAAGAAGGCTTGTCTTTCCTCGAAAATATGCGCCCTCCTTATGTACTAAAAGCAGACGGTCTAGCAGGGGGTAAAGGTGTTCTTATTCTTGAAGATTTAAAAAAAGCTAAGGCGGAACTCAACAACATGTTGGTGGAGGACAAATTCGGCAACGCAAGCAAAACAGTTGTTATTGAAGAGTTTCTTGAGGGTATCGAAATGTCTGTTTTTGTACTAACTGACGGTGATGGATACAAGGTGCTTCCTGACGCAAAAGACTATAAGCGTGTTGGCGAGGGAGATACAGGTCTGAATACAGGAGGAATGGGCGCCGTTTCTCCCGTTCCTTTTGCAAAAAATGGTTTTTCTGACAAGGTCCTGAATCAAGTTATCATTCCTACAATTAAGGGGTTGAAAAAAGATGGCATCGATTATAAAGGGTTTATCTTTTTTGGACTGATCAATGTCAATGGAGATCCTTATGTCATTGAATATAACTGTCGCCTGGGTGATCCAGAGACGGAAGTAGTACTACCTCGGCTCCGTTCAGACCTCATCGACTTGTTTGAAGGAGTGGCCACAAAAACGTTGTCGGAAAGAGATGTTGAATTTGACCCAAGAACTGCAGCGACAGTCATGATGGTCTCCGGAGGTTATCCAGAGAAATATGAGAAAGGAAAAACAATTTACGGGTTGAATGGAGTTTCAAATAGTATCGTTTTTCATGCAGGAACAGCCGCAGATGGACCAGCCGTCACCACTGCTGGCGGACGCGTAATAGCGATCACCTCTTTAGGTAAGGATGTAGCTTCCGCACTGGAGACAACATATGAGAGCATTGAGAGCATCGAGTTTGAAGGAGCGTATTATCGAAAGGACATCGGAAAAGACCTTATGTAATTCATGAATTTTTGTATTTTCACAAGTTATGGATCCCACTAGTATGGTCATTATTCTTATTGCGCTTGCAGCATCTGCTTTCTTTTCGGGCTTGGAAATAGCTTTTGTAACCGCCAACCGCTTAAAAATTGAACTAGACAATCAAAAAGGATCGTTTGCGGGACGCATTTTATCAAGTTTTGTTAAAAACGATAGTCGCTTTATTGCTACAATGCTGTTAGGAAATAATATCGCGTTGGTCGTATACGGGATATGGATGGCTCGTCTTTTGGAACCTTCAATCATCCATTTTATTGGAGAGCACGAGGCCGTTGTTTTGATTATACAAACGATTATTTCAACCCTCCTGATCCTTGTTACTGCTGAGTTTTTGCCGAAAGCAACCTTTCAGATTAATCCGAATCGACTACTGCACTTTTTATCATTGCCTTTAGCTTTAATTTATATGCTGCTCTTTCCACTTACCATGTTCACGATGTTTTTGAGTAATGGAGTTTTGCGCGTTTTTCGAATTGATACTAAAACGGGAAAGACCGCTTTTTCTAAAATTGATCTCGACCACTATGTACGCGATCTAAACGAGCGAATGGAGGCGGAAGGAGAGCTTGACAACGAGATGCAAATTTTGCAAAATGCATTGGGGTTTTCAAACATCAAAGCGAGAGATTGCATGATTCCCCGAACAGACATCGTGGCGTTTGATGTAGAGACAGCTGTGAAAGAAGTAAAAGAAAAATTTATTGAAACGGGCTTATCAAAAATTGTGATCTATCGCGATACAATCGACAACATCATTGGATACGTACACAGTTTTGAGTTTTTTAAAAAACCACAGCGAACGAAGGAGGTATTGATTCCTATTTCATTTGTACCAGAGGCAATACCGGCTCGTGATTTACTCGAACTTTTCGCCAAACAACACGGTAATATAGCAGTTGTGGTCGATGAATTTGGCGGAACTTCCGGGTTAGTAACTATTGAAGATGTCGTGGAGGAAATTTTCGGAGATATTGAGGACGAACATGACCACGAAGAGTTATTAGAACAACAAGTTGATGAATATACTTACCTGTTTTCAGCAAGACAAGATATCGATTACCTGAATGAAGAATATGACCTGGGTCTTGAAGAATCGCCTGAATATGAAACCCTTGGAGGGTTGGTGTTGCATCATCTTGAGTCTATTCCAGAGGAGGGCAGAGTATTGGAGCTGGATAATTGTACGATGCGTATAGATGCTGTTTCGGACCGAAGAATCGAAGTTATTCGCGTAAAGTGCATAGATTAAAATGACTAGCAGCGTTTTAACTGTGCACTTCCTTTCTTTTTTTCATACATAATGTTATATTCGCAACCTTAAATTAATGAAAAGAAAATGGCTTTAATCGGAAAAATACGAGAGAAATCGTGGCTATTGGTAGCTGTGATAGGGATTGCGATGTTAGCATTTATTTTGGGAGATTTCGATGTGTTTCGAGGAGGATCTCAGGAAGATGTTTACGGAATAGGAACTGTGAATGGCGAGAAAGTCAATAAAGACGCGTTGAAAGAAATGGAAAATAATGCGCGTCAAAACATGTACCAAACTAAACAACAGCAAAACCCTGGTAAACCTGTGAATTTTACAGAACAGGATGAAAAAAGAATCGCTAATCAAGCTTGGCAGGCAACCGTTGCCAATAAGTTGGTGGACAGTGAATTCGAGAAAATTGGTTTGATCGTAGATGAATTTGAGCTGGACAATGTTTTGTATGGCCGAAAAGGCTATGACCCTTCGAGTGTATCCATGCAATTTAAAGATTCTGTAACAGGAGAATTTGCCCCTGAACAACTGCGTCAGGCGATTACGCAAATGGAGGAGTCAAACGATCCTCAGCAGATTCAGCGCCTGGAGGGAATTATGGAGTACATTCGCGATACGCGCAAGAATGAGAAATATGAAACACTCCTCGCTGCAGGTGTGCATGCTACGACGCTAGAAGGTAAAAATAGCTATGTGGAGAAAAAGACCGTTAAGAATGTGACTTACGTTTATCAGAACTTTAGTAAAGTACCCAACGATGCGGTTGGAAAAATTACGGAAAAGGAGATAAAAACGTACTATGACAAACACAAAACAGAAGAGAAGTACGAGCAAGAGGCATCCAGAAAAGTAGATTATTTCGCGGTACAGGTAACGCCTGGAGCAGAAGATACAGCACGTACAGAAAAGTTACTTCAACGCGTAAAGCCGAAGTTTAAAGAAACCAATAACGATTCCGCTTTTGTGATGCGGTTCAGTGATAAGAAAGAGTTTCGCAACGATTCAACTTTTGTAGCACGACCTGAAGGTTCGGGAAAACAAGGGCCAACGTATCCAAAATCAATGTCCGATGCAATTGAAAATGCTGAACCAGGAGACGTTTTTGGTCCGTACACCTCGAAAGATGGGTTAAAAGTATCTAAAGTTGTTCGTTTTGTGGAGGAACCGACAGCAACCGTTCGACACATTTTGTTGAATGCAAAAGGAGAGCAAGCTGTTGCGGCTGCTGAAGAAAAAGCGGACAGTATTATGAAAGTGATTCGCAACAAAGACAACTTTGAAGATATGGTTGAGCAATTTAGCGATGATCCCGGGTCAAAATCAAATGGAGGTAAGTATGAAGACTTTGCTGCAGGCACTATGGTTCCCGCTTTTAACGACTTTTCGTTCAACAAACCAATTGGTACACTTGGAAAGGTGAATACGAACTATGGTGTTCATATTATCGAGGTATTGGATCGCAAATCAACGAAGCGTCCGATTTTAGCAAATATTGTGAAGCAAGTAGAGCCTTCTAAAAGAACAATGAATGATGTAAATTCAAAAGTCTCAAACTACATATATGAACTTGATGAAAAGCTCAGTGGAAAAGCAATAGATGAAAAGCAAGCTGCGTTTGATTCTTTTGCAATCAAGCAGGGCTATACGGTTCGAACACTTAATTTAAAAGATGATAAGCCAGTTGTTCAAGGTTTTGGGGACTTGGCTGAAGGTCAATTATTGCGACTTGCGTATGGTGAAGGTGTCAAAGAAGGAGCACTAAGTTCTGCACCGATACGTGATAAAAATAGAGTCGTTGTAGCGATGGTTGCTGACATTATTGAAGAGGGCGTTCCTGAATTTGCGACGGTTAAAAAACAAATGAAGTCAGAGGTTCGCAAGGAGAAACAAGCACAATACCTTATTGACCAGATGGTAGGAAAAGAAGACCTTCAAGCTTTAGCAAGAGAAATGGGAGCAAAAATCGAAAGTGAAGGACTCACGTTTTCTGCGAGTAATGTGCAAGTAGGGCGTGAACCACAAATAATTGGTACAGCATTTTCCGGATTAATCGATGGACAGAAATCAGTACCTGTGAAAGGAAAAAGTGGCGTGTTTGTTGTGCGTGTAGATAATACGAAGCCAGCTCCTGAAACATCTGATTTTTCTACGGAAAAAACACAAATTGCATCGCAGCGTGAAACGCAAATTAAACAGCGCTATCGCTCGGCATTGCTCAACGGTGCTGAAGTTATTGATAACCGTAAGTTGAGAAAATACGGTGTTCGTTAAGCGGTTAGGTAGCGGTCAATAAAAGCAGAAAAAATGAAGCCCACAATTGATTTGTGGGCTTTTTTGTTTCTTGTATCCTTTGATGTTTCAACAGTTCGGTTGTATATTAGAAATAGTCAAGACTGACAATTTTTGCATCCTAGTATTGCAAATAAAACTAGTTATCATTACATTTGCCGACTACTTGCTATGTGCGTTGAGGCATGTAGACGTGGAGGTCCTATAACTCAGCTGGTTAGAGTATCTGACTCATAATCAGAAAGCCCCTGGTTCGAGTCCAGGTGGGACCACATAGCAGAGTGAGAATGAGAGTGAGTGCGGAGGCGTTCACTCTTTTTTTGTGGGTCAAAGTTGGACGAGCGTTGCGCTGAGCTACGTCGAAGTGAAGTTTATGCTGAGCGAGTTAGCGAGTGGAAGTAAGTCCAGTCGGGACCACTTTACAGCGTGAGAATGAGAGTGAGTATTGAAAGGCTCACTCTTTTTTTTGATGATGAAACGTTGAGAGCATTACCTTTTGAAATGAATGTCGCAATGATTAAAACCGAACACCAATCACACAGACATCATCAATTTGCTCCAGCTTCCCTTTCCACTTGTCAAATGCTTGGCTCAATAATTCATGCTGTGTATTCATTTTCTTGTCTTTAATGCTAATCAGGTATTCTTTAAACCGTTTGCTTTTGAATTTTTTACCGCCCTCAGGAATATGAGTGAGATGTTCTCCGCCAAATTGATCAGCATACCCATCTGTAAATAAGTAAATCTGATCACCGCGTTCGATGTTGATTTTGCGAGTGGTAAAAGAAGTAGCGTGGCTGTGCCCACCTAC
>CAYFTH010000029.1:0-30851 GCA_964346075.1 uncultured Fluviicola sp.
AAGAAGAGCTAACCCTTTAATTTTTCCGCTTAAAAAACAATTTCAACATACATTTCCCACTAAACGAACCTTTCTACCCTAAAAAAGAAGTTTTCGATTCGCCATTCGGATCATCTATCGACAAATCACAAACATTGCACCTTACTTGACGTGTCTTGATTTCTCTCTTGTCGATTAAGCATCCAGCGCCTTCAAATCGAGAGGTGTTTGCTCTCGTTACTTTCTGTTCATTCAACTTCGTCGACTGATACCATCAACAACCCCTATTTTTCAACAAAAATTTTTAATCCCACTTTTTACCACAAAGTATTTTTAGTTAAGATCCACGTTATTACTACTTTTTTGAAGTTTTTATGTAACTTTGATCGAGAAAGCTGCGTAATAAGTTTTCAACACTGGTTAAAAAGTGGTAAAAAGTGGTAAATTTCCATTATTTTTACACATTATAACTGTACATGGCAGGATTAGTAGGAGAATATGAGGTAAAACTGGACGCGAAAGGGCGTTTCTTGTTCCCTTCTCACTTGAGAAGGCAACTGTCTCCTGCTGCCCAGGAAAGTTTCATGTTGAATAAAGGTTTTGAAGATTGCTTGACGCTTTACCCAATGAATGAATGGGAAAAGCTGAGCGAATCGTTGAGTAAGATCAACCTCTTCAAACCGAAGAATCGAATGTTCTACCGTTTGTTCCATCAGGGAGCAAAAGACGTTGCGCTGGACAAAACGGGTAGGGTATTGATTCCAACAGGACACATGGAACGTGTCGGTCTGAAAAAGGAAGTGATGTTGATCGCTTACAACGACCGCATTGAGATCTGGGATAAATCCAAGTACTTCGAAATGATCGAAGGCTCCATGACAGACTTTGCTGATTTGGCAGAGGAAGTAATGGGTGATATTGGAAATGAAGACGAATAACGAAGAGAAATACCACGTTCCCGTAATGTTGCGAGAATGTCTGGAGGGATTGGATATCCGGCCTGATGGCGTCTATGTAGATGTTACTTTTGGCGGTGGTGGTCATTCGCGCGCTATCTTTGATCAGCTTTCTGAAAAAGGTCAATTGATTGCTTTCGATCAGGATCCGGATGCTGCTCAAAACGCATGGGAAGCGCCGAACTTTCACTTCATTGCTTCAAACTTCTCTTTCCTTAAGAATCATTTGCGTATGATGGGGATCAAGCAGGTCGATGGAATCCTCGCTGATTTAGGCGTTTCTTCGCATCAATTCAATGAGCCTGAACGTGGTTTTAGTATTCGTTCCAACGAAAAGCTGGATATGCGCATGAATCAGCAAAGTGAATTGTCTGCCATGACGGTGATTAACAAATGGGGTGAAGATGAGTTGATTTCAATTTTTCAAAAATACGGAGAAGTGCGATCGCCGCGAAGAATAGCGCAGCGTATTAGTACTGAACGCGAACGGGAGGTGATTAAGACGACAGGTGATCTCTTGGAACTACTCGAACCTCTGGCTCCCAAATTCAAAGAAAATAAGTTTTATGCACAGGTCTTTCAGGCCATTCGCATTGCGGTGAATGATGAAATGGAAGTGCTGGAGAAAATGTTGGAACAAACCGCAGAAGTGCTCAAGCCAAGAGGTCGTTTGGTGGTGGAATCATACCATTCATTGGAAGATCGTCTGGTGAAGAATTATATGAAGCGCGGTAGTTTTGACGGGAAGGTTACCAAAGATTTTTACGGGAATGTGTTGAAGCCTTTTGATGAGGTGGTGCGCAAACCGATTACGCCAACAGATGAAGAAGTAGCAGTTAACAGACGCGCACGAAGTGCAAAATTGAGAATAGCAGCAAGAGGTGAAGGAGAATAATTACATATCAGAGGAGCGCAAAAAGAAGCATAAAAAGAAGCGCAAGCTTTTTAAAGGCGGTAAATCCGGTCCTTCGAAATCGGCTGTTCAAATTATGAACGGTGATTTTTTGACCCGGCGATTTTTCGTTAATAATTTGAGCTACATCTTTTTTGTCGTCTTCTTATTGATCTTGCTGGTAACAAAAGGTTATTACGTCAACTACCTTGCTAATGATATCGCCAGAACGGAGAAAGAAGTGGGGGACATGATGGCTGATTATGTAGAAAAGAAAGCGGCTTTGGAAGAGATGACCCGCCGTACGGAGTTAATTGAGCAATTGCGTCCGATGGGGCTGAAAGAAACGATTAATCCAACTAAAGTGATTCGTGTAAAAGAAAAGGGAGAATGAAGACACCTCGTACAGTCATATTGCGCGTGTATTTGATCTACTTTTTAGTAGTTGCGATTATGGCCCTCGTGGTGGTTAAAACATTTTCCATTATCATGGATGGGCGCGATCATATTTTTACATCGAGTTCCGATAAGTTACAACAAAGATCGGCAATAGTGGAGCCAAGAAGGGGTGAAATACTCGATGCTCATTTGAATCCATTGGTTACTTCTGTAGCCTTTTACGATATCTACATGGATCCTGTCACGGTGGAAGATAAATTGTGGAGCGAAGGAATTGGTGGGTTAAGTAAAGGACTGTCCCGTATATTTCCTGAAAAGTCTGCTCGGGAATATGAGGAGTATTTGCGTAATGCCCGCGTGCACGAAAGACGGTATGTGCTGATTCAAAAACGTGTGACCAACGAAACGCGGAAGAAATTACACGAACTCCCAATCTTTAAGGAAGGAAGGTATGAAGGAGGATTGATTGATAATCATGCAACAATAGTGCGTAAACGCCCCAATGATGAGCTGCTGGCGCGTACGTTAGGTTATGTTAAGCCTCGCCGGGAAGACACGTTATATGTTGGGTTGGAAGGAGCATACAACGAATATTTGGCTGGAAGAAACGGTGTCGTAATCCAGCAGAAAATTACGAACTCCTGGAAACCAACGGGGGCTGTCGTGCGTGAGGCAGAAAACGGATATGATATTGTGACGACGATTGATAAAGATATCCAGGAAGTTGCACATACGGAATTGGAGAATCAACTTAATCGAAAGGGTGGACGCTATGGCTGTGCCATTGTAATGGATGTGAAAACGGGTTTTGTTAAAGCGATGGTTAACCTGCAGAAAACGGGGGAGAATAATTACGGGGAGATTTATAATCATGCGATTGGAACGCGCGAAGTACCTGGTTCGACCATGAAGTTAGCTTCGCTGATGGCTGCGCTGGAAGATGATAAAATTAAAATCACGGATACCGTCAATGCCGTGGGTAAATACGAATTTTATGATCGAGAGCTCCATGATTCCAGAAAGTGGGGGTATGGAAAAATAACCATTCAGGAGGCTTTTCAATTGTCTTCCAACGTTATTTCTAAGGTTATTTTTGATAATTACCGGAGCGAACCGCAACGATTTCTCGATCGATTGCATCAGTTTGGATTAACGGAGCCGCTCGATATAAGTATTCAAGGTGAAGTGCCGCCTGTTTATTCGGAGCCTGGTGAGTCGCAGTGGTGGGGTGGTTCACTGGCGTGGATGGCTATAGGATACGAATTTCAACTCACACCGCTTCAGTTACTGGCATTTTATAATGCTGTTGCTAACGACGGTAAATATATGAAGCCGCAATTTGTTTCTAAAGTACTCGATAATCGCAAAACTGTGAAGACTTATGAGCCAGAGGTGCTTCGCGAACAAATTAGCAGTAAGAAGAACATCAAAATTATGAAATCGTGCCTGGAAGGAGTGATGATCAATGGTACAGGTAAACGCTTAAAATCTACTTTCTTTGAAACGGCTGGAAAAACGGGTACTGCTCAAATTGCAAATCGCAACAAAGGCTATGGAAAAGAAGGAGAGAAGAAATACATTGCCTCGTTTGCGGGCTATTTTCCGGCAGATGATCCCATCTATTCTTGTATCGTTGTTATTGCGGCACCCACTGATGATATCTATGGAGCTTCGGTTTCGGGTACTGTTTTCTCTGCTATTGCCAATAAAGTTTACGCGTCCAGTTATGACTATCATCAGGCTGTTAATGAAAAGCAACCCATTGTTTCAATCCCAAATGTGAAAAATGGTCAGCGTTACGAGGTCAACAAAACACTCAATCGGTTTGGAGTACATAAATCCTTCAAAGGACAAGCAGAATGGGTGAAAACGCGATCGACGGACAAAAACGTTGAAATCCGTGACTTCAACGTGCGCAAAGCGCATGTTCCCAATGTGGAAGGTATGGGACTTAAGGATGCAACATACCTTCTCGAACAGCTAGGCCTAAACGTTCGTACAAAGGGTTTTGGAAAGGTTGTGTACCAATCTATTGAGCCCGGCCGTAAAGCAGTAACGGGCGGAGTGATAACATTAGAATTAAGATGATGGGAAAAAAAATAAGAGACATACTGTATGGAGCATCAATTCGTGAAGTTGTTGGAACCACGGATTGTGCAGTGCAATCATTGATCTTTGATTCGCGCGAAGTGGTGAAAGATGCGGCATTTATTGCTATACGCGGCGCAGCTGCCGATGGTCACGATTTTATTGAAAATGCCATCGAGAAGGGTGCGAGCGTTATCGTATCGGAGGAAAAACCAACGACCATTCAGGATCATGTCAACTACATCATTGTCAATGATACGCATGAAGCATTAGCTGTTATGGCTCACAATTTTTATGATCGTCCGAGCAAGGAGCTGAAATTGGTGGGGATTACAGGAACAAACGGAAAAACGACCACGACGACCTTGCTCTACCATCTATTTATGGAAATGGGAAGGACGGTGGGGTTGATCTCCACGGTCGAAAACAAAATCAATGAAGTGACCATTCCTACAGATCGTACCACGCCGGATCCTGTGAGTATTAATAAACTCTTGCGGGAAATGGTCGAAGCAGGTTGTGAATACTGTTTTATGGAAGTGAGCTCCCATGCCATTCATCAAAAACGTGTAGGCCATTTACATTTTATCGGGGGCGGATTTACAAATATCAGCAGAGAACATCTTGATTACCACAAAACGTTTAAAGAATATTTGAATGTCAAAAAGGCATTTTTTGATGGGTTGGGTGAATCGACCTTTGCCGTGACCAATGTGGATGATAAAAATGGACACGTCATGCTGCAAAACACCGCGGCGAAAAAAGTGACTTATGGCTTGAAGAATGTCGCAGATTATAAAGCGAAGGTATTAGAGAATAATTTCACTGGTTTAGTACTGTCTCTGGAAGGTACAGAGCTATATACGCGATTGATCGGTGATTTTAATGCTTATAATATCCTGCTCGTATATGCAATAGCAGAACAACTTGAAGATAATCGCATAGAGCTATTGCGCGTACTATCGAGTCTGCAACCTGTTGAAGGACGTTTTGAATATTTTAAAAGTAAAACGGGCGTGATAGGTATTGTCGACTACGCGCACACTCCAGATGCTTTGGAAAATGTGCTCAAAACAATTCATAACATTCGCACAGGAAATGAAACAGTTTTCACTTTAATCGGATGTGGAGGTGACCGCGACCGTACCAAGCGGCCAGTGATGGCGAAAATAGCATGTGAGTGGAGTGATAAAGCGCTGCTCACATCTGATAACCCACGAACGGAAGACCCTGAAGCCATCATTGATGAAATGATGACGGGAGTGGGGGGAGAGCACTACCAAAAGACATTGAACATCGCCAATCGAAAGCAGGCGATAAAAACGGCGTGTACAATGGCAGCGCCGGATGACATTATTCTTATAGCTGGCAAAGGACATGAGACTTACCAGGAAGTGAATGGTGAAAAACACGATTTTGACGATCTCGAAATATTAAAAGAAATTTTACAAAAACTTAATAAGTAATGCTATACTATTTGTTCCATTATCTCCATGAAATCGATGTTCCCGGGACCGGGGTCTTCGAGTATATTTCTTTTCGCGCAGGGATGGCACTTATTTTTTCCCTGATCATCTCCATTCTTTTTGGGAACCGCTTGATCCGTCTTTTGCAACGCATGCAGATGGGAGAAAATGTTCGCGACCTCGGGTTGGAAGGTCAAAAAGAAAAAGAGGGTACCCCAACAATGGGAGGTCTGATCATTTTGGGGGCTATACTGATTCCAACGTTGTTGTTTGCCAAGCTGCATAATGTTTACGTGATTACCATGATTTTAGCTACAGTTTGGTTAGGTACAATTGGATTTGTTGACGACTACCTAAAGGTGCTCAAAAAGAACAAGGAGGGATTAGCAGGAAAGTTTAAAGTAGTCGGTCAAATAGGAGTAGGTGTGATTGTAGGATCCATCTTGTTCTTCCATCCTGACGTAAAAGTACATAAAGAAGTGAATGCGGCCTACTCATTAAAGAAAGGGGAGGAGTTTGTTACGGCTGCACATCAGGATGATGAGAATACTAATACTAAGTGGATCGAAACGCGCGACATGACGACGACTATCCCATTCGTCAAAAACAATGAAATTAATTATAACTGGTTTCTTGGAGACGCAGCGAAATCATGGGGTTGGATTCTTTTTATTCCCATTGTGATATTTATTGTTATTGCTGTGTCTAATGGGGCAAATATGACTGATGGTTTGGATGGATTAGCCACGGGAAGTTCTGCTATTATAGGAATCGCGCTTGCCGTATTGGCTTATGTTAGTGCCCACGTCGAATTTGCCGATTACCTCGATGTTATGTATATCCCCTATGCTGAGGAGCTCGTAATATTTATCGCAGCTTTCGTCGGTGCATGTGTCGGATTTCTTTGGTACAATTCATATCCGGCTAAAGTTTTTATGGGAGATACAGGTAGTTTGGCAATTGGCGGGATTATTGCCGTTTTTGCAATAGCAATTCGAAAAGAGTTATTAATCCCTGTACTGTGCGGTATTTTTCTTATTGAAAACCTATCAGTTATACTGCAGGTAGGATATTATAAGTTGTCGAAAAGCCGAACGGGGATTGGAAAACGCATTTTCCTTATGGCTCCTTTACACCATCATTATCAGAAAAAAGGGATTCATGAAGCAAAAATTGTAGCGCGTTTTTGGATTGTAGGAATATTACTGGCAGTGATAACGATCGTAACGCTGAAATTGAGATAATTGAACGCGACGAATAAACATATCGCAATTTTGGGCGCAGGCGAAAGCGGTGTTGGAGCGGCTTTGTTGGCAAGTCACAATGGGTATGTCGTTTTTGTGAGCGATGCTGGAACTATTCCTCAGAAGTGGAAGGATGAATTAAATGATCATCAGATTGAATGGGAGGAAGGTGGTCATTCGTTCGAGCGCATTGCTCAGTCAAATGAAGTTATTAAGAGTCCAGGTATTCCAAATGCCGCTCCATTCATACAAAAGTTGAGCGCTGAAGGAATCACACCTATCAGTGATGTCGAATTTGCAGCGCGATACACCGATGCAAAATTAATTTGTATCACTGGAAGTAATGGAAAGACAACGACGACGCATCTGATTCACCATGTATTGAAGCAGGGAGGGTTAGATGCGGAAATCGCCGGAAATATCGGGGTAAGCTTTGCTAAAAAAGTAATGGAGTGTCAGCCCGATTATTTTGTGCTTGAATTAAGTAGTTTTCAATTGGAGGACATGTATGAGTTCAAAGCTGATGTAGCCATTCTATTAAATATTACTCCGGATCACCTCGATCGATACGAGCAGTCTATGGAGCTCTACGGACGGGCTAAAATGCGTATAACGCAGAATCAAACGGAACGGGATGCATTTATTTACAATGACGATGATCCTCAGATAAAAAAACAAATGGAAAAGGTGAAAATAAATGCTAAGGCATACGCTTTTTCTATTCAGCAATCGAATAATGCGGCCGCCTATCTCGATGAAAAACAGGAAACAATAACAATTAAAAATAAATTAATTATGTCAATACATGATTTAGCCCTTAAAGGGAAGCACAATATCCAAAATGCGTTAGCAGCGGGTATTACAGGTAGAATCGTTGAGCTAAGAAAAGAGAATATTCGCGAAAGTTTATCGGATTTCACCAATGTTGAACACCGACTGGAATTCGTAGCGAAAGTGAACGGGATTGAGTTTATCAACGATTCCAAAGCAACGAATATTAATGCGACGTGGTTTGCATTGGAAAGCATGAATGCTCCGACAGTTTGGATTGTTGGGGGTGTGGATAAAGGTAATGACTACGATGAGCTCATGCCGCTCGTACAGGAAAAGGTGAAATCCATTGTTTGCCTCGGTAAGGACAATCAAAAAATCAGGGACGCTTTTGAAGGTGTTGTCGAGCAGATTGTCGAAACGCAATCGCCAATGGATGCGGTAGGTTATGCTTATCAGTTAGCGAGAAAGGATGAAACAGTTTTATTGTCTCCTGCATGTGCTAGCTTCGATCTTTTCGAGAATTATGAAGATCGCGGATTACAATTTAAACAAGCGGTACGCGCGCTATAAATTTGAAGTCATGGAGAAAGGAAAATCGATTGATGAGTTAATACGTTCAGCCCGTTCAGAAGCGACAACGGCTTTTAGAGAGCGGTTTCGGCAGAAATGGTTTGGAGATATTCCCGCTTTTCGTTGGTCTGAATTACACTTGACCAGAGACCTAAAAGCAACGATCTACACCGAGAATCCTACCGTATGGTTGCTGAGATTGGAAGATAATGAACGGCTCGACGATAAACAATGGGATTTAAAAGATGTGCGCTCTGTCATCGCTTATGATTATCTTGAAAATGGTCACGAATCTACAGCCGATGATACGCTCTTTGAAACCTGGTTGAAGGAGGATATTAACGCTGGTATAAAGCTGTTGCAGATCACAAATGAAGAAACTGTAATGGTTTACACGGGTGGCACAGGTCCGTATGCGAAAAATTGGTTAGCGATGTTTGAAAAACAATTGAAACAATAAATTTAGTGCAGCGGTACCTGAAATATCTCAAAGGTGATCCAGTTATTTGGATAATCACGCTGTTATTTTTCGCAATTTCGATTGTGAGTGTGTATAGTTTTGTACCCATTCTTGTAAAAACTGAAGGGGGCTCGCCGTTCAAATATTTATTTAAACATTTTATCTATATTGTTATTGGCTTTTTCGCGATGTATTGGATTCATCGTAAAGACCCAAAGTACATCGCCAAACTCTCGAAGTTTATTTTTTACCTCGCGATACTATTACTTGTTTTTACTTTTTTCTTCGGTGTTCGGGTGAATGATGCCTCACGCTGGGTACGCGTGCCAATTATAGGTTTAACATTTCAGTCTTCTGATTTTGCTAAATTGGCGCTCATCATCTTTGTTTCAAAGCGTCTCGTGAGTCGAGAGCCTTATTTTGATTCCTGGAAAAAAGGTTTTTGGCCTGTTGTCTTACCAGTGATTGTTATATGTGGGCTCATTGCTAAAGATAATTTTTCTACCGCTGCGATTATTTTTATGCTATCGCTATTGTTATTGTTCGTTGGAAGAGTTCCGTTTGGTAAGATTCTTACATTCGTAGGAAGTGGATTGGCATTGCTGGGGTTGACGATCCTGCTTCACCTGGCCGTTCCAGCGATGAATTTATTGCCCCGTTTTGATACTTGGGTGAATCGATTTTTTAAAGCCTATGGAGATGATGTAGGAACGGTGGAGAACATGCAGGCGATTAATGCGAAACTCGCTATTCATAATGGTGGCTATACAGGTGTAGGTGTAGGAGATGGAGATTTAAAGCATTATACGCCTGAAGCTTATGCAGATTTTTTTTATTCCTCTTTTGTCGAAGAATTTGGATTGCTTAGTGCCGTCATTCTCATCTTTCTATACCTGATTTTGTTTTACCGCATTTTACGTATTGGCTTGAACGCTGAAAAGTTATTTGAGACCTACTTGGCGATCGGTATTGGATTTATGTTGTTGTCTCAGGCCATCGTGAATATGCTTGTTTGTACTGGTTTAATGCCTGTGACAGGACAGAATATGCCGTTTCTGGCGATGGGTGGTTCCGCAATGGTTATGAGTTGTATTGCGCTGGGAATTGTTTTGTCAATCGCCAATAAGCATCAGTCTGGAGAGACCGATAGTAAAAATGCCATAAATGAGACATCAGATGAGTGATATAAAACGCGTGATCATATCCGGTGGAGGAACGGGAGGGCATATATTTCCTGCCATAGCTATTGCCAACCGCATTCAAAAGGAATTTCCCGATGCGCAGATTCGTTTTATCGGAGCGACAGGTAAAATGGAGATGAAAAAAGTTCCTGAGGCAGGTTATGAAATCGATGGTTTGTGGATCAGTGGTTTTCAACGCCGTCTGACCATAAAAAACTTGGCGCTGCCCTTTAAAATATTAGCTTCACTCTGGAAGGCGCGTAATATCATTCGTAAATTTAAACCGCAAGTAGTTGTTGGTGTAGGCGGATACGCGAGTGGACCTACGCTCAAAGTAGCTAATCTTATGAAGGTGCCGACCGTAATCCAGGAACAAAATTCATTTCCGGGAAAAACGAATCGAATACTGGCGAATCAAGCGGCTAAAATTTGTGTGGCTTACGAACAAATGGATCGCTTTTTTCCAAAAGAGAAAATTGTAATGACAGGCAATCCCGTACGTGAGCAAGTGGTTCAGGTAAATGGAATAAGAAAGCAGGGGCTTCAGCATTTTGGATTGTCTCACGAAAAACCTACTGTGCTGGTCGTCGGCGGTAGTTTAGGGGCAAAGACGTTAAATGATAGTCTTAAAGCAGGCGTTGATCAGCTACAGAAGCATGATATACAGGTGATTTGGCAATGTGGTCAATACCAATCTGAGGCATTACACGAATGGTCCAACGATCAAAATATGAGTGGTGTGGCGCTGGAAGTATTTATTAAAGAAATGGAGCTTGCCTATGCTGCAGCGGATGTGATTGTTTCTCGAGCCGGGGCTATTGCGTTGTCAGAATTAGCTATCATTGGAAAACCAATTATTTTAGTTCCTTCACCGAATGTTGCCGAGGATCATCAAACTAAAAACGCCATGGCGTTGGTGGAAAAAGATGCTGCCCTTCTCGTAAAAGATAGCGTTGCGCGAGAAGAATTGATTCATGAAATTATTGCGTTGCTGGGTGACGAAGAGCGACGTAACAACTATTCGAAGCAATTAAAATCCAATGCGATCGATGATGCAGATCGAAGGATCGTTAAAACCATAAAAGAAGTACTCAAGTGAATTTGAATACGTTCAAACATATCTATTTTATTGGGATTGGAGGCATTGGTATGTCTGCATTGGCGCGCTACTTTAATCAGATGGATAGACGCGTTTCTGGATATGATCGTTATCGCTCGGTGCTTTGTCAACAACTGATAGCAGAAGGTATCGCGATTCACTTTGAAGATAGGGGGAAAAGCCTCAGTCAGCGAGATTTGCCCGTTGAGGAGACGCTGGTTGTATATACACCGGCTATACCAGAAGATCATGAAGAGTACCAGTTTTTCGCTCATCATGGGTATACTGTTATAAAGCGCTCCGCACTCTTAGGCGAGCTCACAAAAGACCTCAAGGCATTGACAGTTGCAGGGACGCACGGAAAAACAACAACCTCTGCACTTTTAGCTCATGTCTTAAGGCAATCTGAATTGAAGACCAGTGCTTTTCTTGGTGGTATTTCGACCAATTATTCGACGAATATGATTCATGAGCACCAGAGTGAATATGTTGTTGTTGAGGCTGATGAATTTGACCGTAGTTTTTTGTACCTCCATCCTTTCGCCAGTATCGTGACATCCACGGATGCTGATCACATGGATATTTATAAAAATACCGATGAATTGAAGGCAGCTTTTCAAGAATTTACAGACCGAATACATCCGCAAGGTTGGTTAATACGACACATTGATGTGGATGTTGCGTCCAATGTCGCTGCAAGAACCTACGGTCGAAATTCGCTCGCGGATTATTGCCTATACGACTTGAGAACAGAGGAGGGTTATTTTACAATGGATTTGCGATTACCTGATACTACATGGAAAAATATCCAATTGGGACTTCCAGGGATACATAATGCTGAAAATGCGACTGCTGTCGTAGCTTTGCTTCATGAAATGGGAGTGAGTGAGCAAGTCATCCGTCGTGGATTAAGTTCCTTTCAGGGGGTGAAAAGGCGTTTTGAATATCATGTACGTTCAAAACAGCATATTTATGTTGATGATTATGCCCATCACCCGACGGCGATTAATCAACTAGTAGATTCGATGCGTTTGTTATATCCTGAAAAAAAAATCACTGCTATTTTTCAACCGCATCTTTATTCACGAACGCGCGACTTTATGCAGGACTTTCAAGATGCGCTCAGTCGTATGGACAGGCTCCTCTTGCTACCCATATATCCAGCGCGCGAGACTCCAATTGAAGGAGTAACGTCAGCTGCTTTGGCAGAGGGGATAACAACGGGCGTTGAGTTACTCAATAGTGGATCAGCTATTATGGGTGCGCTGAATGAGGATGATGAAGTAGTACTATCCATAGGTGCTGGCGATATTGATCAGTGGGTTGAACCAATCAAACGTGCGTTGCAATGAGAAAATGGATGCAAATAGTAGCGCTGGTGATCATCTTTAGTGGAACGATCATATTGTTGGTGTTGGCGCAAGAACAAGAATCGGAAACGGCAATGCATCCTCCTGATATCCAAATCGAAGTTCAGGATGGTATTGCTTTGTTGACTGAAAGTGAGGTCCAGGAGGAGTTGAGAATGAATCGTTTTTACGAGGAAGAAATGCAAAAGAGCGAGCTAAAAATTCCTGCAATTGAAGCTTTTTTGAAAGCGATGAATGAGGTGAAAACGGCTCATGTTTACACTGATATTGGATCAGATTGGTACGTAGAAGTTCAAACGAGAAGGCCTGTTGCTCGTATCATGTTGAATAATAAGGATGATTTTTACCTGGATAATGATTATGCAATTATGGATTTGTCGCATTATGCACGACCTAAAACCCTAGCTTTTACAGGTCTTGAAGGTGTTTTTGATGAAGGTGTTCATTACAGCGAAATAATTAACAACGATTCATTGAAAACTAAATACAAACTGGATGAAATATACCGAATTTCAAGTTATGTTTGTAATGATGCATTTTATAATGCCCAAATAGTACAGGTTCATTACACAGCGGATGATGGTTTTATAATGATCCCACGCGTTGGTCGGCAAAATATTGTATTTGGTGAAGCGCTATCCGATGAGATGGTCCGTCAAAAGTTTCAAAAGCTGTCAACG
The DNA here is from genome assembly GCA_964346075.1 of uncultured Fluviicola sp. Taxonomy (GTDB): domain Bacteria; phylum Bacteroidota; class Bacteroidia; order Flavobacteriales_D; family Crocinitomicaceae; genus Brumimicrobium. The sequence goes on from CAYFTH010000029.1 coordinate 13,159, forward strand.
TTTTACGATGAAGTAATCCCTTACGAGGGGTGGGGGAAATATAAATCGATTAATTTAAAGTTTGAGAACCAGATTGTTGCAAAGAAAAAATAAGTAAAATGTCAGAGATTGTTGTAGGACTTGATATTGGAACGACGAAGATAGCGTGTTTTGTTGGACGGAAAAACGAGCATGGTAAAATCGAGGTGCTTTCTATGGGAAAGACTGAATCCCTGGGGGTGACGCGTGGAGTTGTTTCGAATATAGAAAAGACAGTTCACTCAATCAAAACAGCGGTTGCCGAGGCGCAGGATCGCGTGGAAGGCGATTTAACAATTGGTGTTGTAAACGTAGGGATTGCAGGTCAGCATATCAAAAGTTTGCAACATCGTGGGATGTACACGCGAAACAAGACACAGGATGAAATTTCACAGGCGGATATCGATGCGTTAATTGATGATATGTACAAGTTGGTCATGGAGCCGGGAGAAGAGATTATCCATGTGCTTCCTCAAGAGTATATCGTTGATGGTGAGCAGGGAATAAAAGATCCCATCGGCATGTCAGGCGTTCGGATGGAGGCCAATTTTCACATCATTACAGGTCGTATTAATGCAGCGAAAAATATTCAAAAATGCGTGAACAAGGCAAACCTGGAAGTTTCTGAAACGATTCTGGAGCCATTGGCAAGTTCGTCTGCTGTACTTTCTGAAGAAGAAAAAGAAGCTGGTATTGTACTTGTCGATATTGGTGGTGGTACCACTGATTTGGCGATTTTCCATGAGGGTATTATTCGCCATACGGCTGTCATTCCATTTGGTGGTAACGTGATTACTGAAGATATCAAAGAAGGGTGTACGATACTTAAACGTCAGGCCGAACAACTTAAGGTGAAATTCGGAAGTGCGCTCGCGAGTGAAAGTCAGAGTAACGAAATTGTATGTATTCCTGGATTGCGCGGTAGAGAACCAAAGGAAATTTCGATCCGTAATTTGTCGAGCATTATTCAGGCGCGCATGGAGGAGATTGTTGAACATATTTACTATGAGATTAAAAATTCGGGCTACGAGAAACGATTAATTGGTGGTATCGTCGTGACGGGTGGTGGTGCCGAAATGAATAACATTACACAACTGTTTGAATATATTACCGGAATGGATACGCGCGTTGGATACCCCAATGAACATTTAGGACAGTCGGCTACGGAAGAGGCGTTGACAAGTCCGATGTATTCAACAGGCGTTGGTCTGGTGTTAAAAGGTTTTGAGTCAAACGAGCGAAATAGACGCTCTTTAGCTGCTGTTAAGTCGCATTCGAAACGAACCAAAGGGTCTTTCTTTGACAAGCTTTTAGAAAAAGGTAAAAGCTGGTTTGAAGAGGACGTAGATTAATAATGAATAACTGATAAATAATTATGAATATGGAATTTGATATGCCTAAAGACCAATCCTCTATCATCAAAGTAATTGGTGTCGGAGGCGGTGGAAGCAACGCAGTTAATCACATGCATGATCAAGGGATCAAAGGTGTGGACTTCATTGTGTGTAATACCGATCGACAAGCGCTGGATATTTCACCAGTTCCCTTTAAAATTCAGTTGGGGCCATCTTTAACTGAAGGAAGAGGTGCAGGTTCTATACCTGAAATTGGAATGAATGCAGCCATCGAAAACATTGACGATATTAAGGAAATTCTGGAAAAAAATGCCAAAATGGTATTTGTTACAGCTGGAATGGGCGGTGGTACTGGAACAGGTGCTGCTCCAGTGATAGCTAAAGCGGCGCGTGACCTCGGAATACTTACTGTAGGTATTGTCACTGTGCCCTTTAATTTTGAAGGACGTAAACGTCGCCAGCAAGCCGAAGAAGGACTTGAAAGCATGCGCGATAATGTCGATACATTGTTGGTAATCAATAATGAACGCTTGAGAGAGATTTCAGGCAACCTGACATTGGGTAATGCCTTTGCTCAAGCTGATGATGTATTGACAACTGCAGCGAAAGGAATTGCTGAAGTGATTTCTGTGACAGGGGCAATCAATGTCGACTTCAATGACGTGAACACCGTAATGAAAGATAGTGGTGTAGCCATCATGGGTTCTGCTGGTGCAGAAGGTGATAATCGTGCTATTGAGGCAGTTCAGGAAGCATTGACTTCTCCATTGTTAAATGATAATGATATTGCAGGTGCGAAATATGTCTTGCTAAATATAACCTACGGTGATAAAGAGGTGCTCATGGATGAAATTTCGGATATTACAGATTACATTCAAGATGAAGCTGGATCAACGGCAGATGTTATTTGGGGGCACGGCTATGACGAAACATTGGGCGATGCTTTAAGTGTAACGATTATCGCAACAGGTTTCAAACAGTCACCTATAACCGGTTTTGAAAAGGCACCTGAAAAGAACGTACAGGTACTGGAAGACGATCAAAAGAAAGAGGTTAAAGAGCCACTTGAAAAGGCGACTCAGGCGAATAAATACGAAGAAGAAAAAGCGGATGAGCCGTACGTGAAAAACGAATCTGAGTCAGCAGATGACAACGAGAATCGCGAAAACACGATGAACTGGGAAGTTCGAACTGTACAGGGCGAGGAACAAAATGAGCAAAGCGAAGACCAGCGTGAGTCTGTTCAAAAAGATCAGGATGTAAAGCGCTATTTCCTGGACGAAGACAATGAACAGAAACAACAAGGTGGTGTTGAAAATAAAAGCAATGCTACAGAGCTAACTCCTGAAGAACAACAACGACGAGCTCAGGCACGCATGGAACGTATTCAGGAATATGCTTCACACTTGAAAAGTGCAGAAGGCTTGTCTGAACTCGAAAAAGAGCCAGCTTTCAAACGCCGAAAGATTAACCTGGAAGATGAGCCACATTCATCAGAGGATAATATTTCGCGGTACGAAGTGTCGGATGATAAAGATGATAATAAAACTTCTTTGCGTGGAACAAATTCGTTCCTTCACGACAACGTAGATTAAGGTTCGAGGCTATACTCCCGGAGTTAAGGGAAGCATGTATAGTATTTAATTTATTTTGAGGTACTGTTGTTTATTAGATGAAGACGATGCTTTAATAAAGAGAAATAATAAAACACATGAGTTTAACAGACCAGATTAATACCGATATTAAAGAGGCAATGAAAGCTCGCGACAAAGAAAAGTTGGGAGTATTGCGCGATATTAAATCAAAATTACTGAACGAAGCAACTTCGGGCAACGGGGAAATTGATGAAGCTAAAGAGAATAAAATCATCATGAAGCTTCACAAACAGCGCATGGATACCTATAACGTCTATAAAGATGAGGGCCGCGAAGATTTAGCGGAGCAGGAGCATTTTGAAGCCGACATTTTAGAAAATTACATGCCTAAAATGCTCGATGAGTCTGAAGTTAAGGCTGAAGTCGATAAAGCGATCGCGGAACTTGGTGCAGAAGGTCCTCAGGATATGGGGAAAGTGATGGGGAAATTGACCAAGGATTTGTCGGGTAAGGCGGATGGTAAACTGATCGCTAATTTCGTGAAAGCATCACTTAATAAATAATCGGCAGTTATTGGAATAATGAATGACCTCTGCAATAACTGTAGAGGTCTTTTTTTTATGGAGTCCATTCAAAATCGTGATGAGAATAAGAGCCCTTTTTTTGATCTTTTTTACAGTTGTTAATTCGACTAGTGGTTATGGTCAGTTACTTAATAATCAATCTGGCGAGGCATTTACAGATCGACCTTTTTTCAATGAAACGATCGTAGCAAAAAACGCGATTAAATCTATTCGAGGAAATTTTACGCACTACAAGCTCGGGGATGCCTTTCGGGAAACAGCGCTTTATCGTTCCTATCACTTCAATCGTTCGGGCAAGCTTATCAAACAATTTGAATCGCGGAGAATTCATGGCGGTATTGATACCCTCGTCAGTATTTATGAGTACGATGATGCTGGAAATCTTTCCGCCTTGAGACAACGGGATGAATTCGGCTTCTACGCCTATATCTATGCTTACGATAGTGCAGGAAATGTGGTGCGTGAGGAGTATCGCCGTAATTTAACCAAAGCGGCTTCGAAAGGAACAAAATTTGAGATCGGCAAAGAATTTATTGTGACTTTTGAAACGGCAAGCTATCAGTATTTTGATCAACAGCGTAAGAAAACTGTTTATAATAGTTATGATATACCTTATAAAGATGTGATTACTTACTATAATGAAGATGGACAGGCTACAGAAGAGGTGGAGCGTTTGAGACGAACATCGGGTATTAAGAGAACGACCTATTGCTACAATGCCAAAGGATTGTTGGATTCATTAAAAATCACTTCGAATCGCGCTGGAGTACAAGAGCGTATTTATGTTTATGAATACGATGAGTTTGCGAATTTAACAAATATCAATTACTACAAAAATGGTGAACATACGACCCAGCACAGTATTGTTTACGATGATAAAACGTTTTTAATCAATAATATTTTAGTTCAGAACGTCGCTACTGATTTTATTCGCATTCTTCGCCTCGAGGAGTATGTTTTCTACGACGATTAGGATTGTAAAATACTCCTTTTTTTATCAGATTTTGATAATCAACAATTGTAATGAAGAAATAAGTAACAATCATAGCGGGTACAATGATAATAAACAGGATGCCGAAAGCTAAAAAGCCATCCACGATTAAACTCAATTCAGCTAAGCAGCCGATAAGAATTAAAGCTACTCCGTAAGTTCTAATTTTCGTTACATGAGCTTTTAGTCGTCTGGGAAGATGAAATAAAAAGCTAATCAAGATATATCCACCAAGTCCAAAGTAAACAACGAAAAAGAAAGAGGCAGCACCTAAAAAAGGGAGGGATAAAAAGGACAGCAGGCATACAGTAGTTTGCATGTACAACTCTGATTTGAGTAAAAGCGTAAGCGTCCGGGTTTTTATCATTATTCGTTTCTTTTTGTGGTACTACTGTTATTTGGTTCTATAACGAATTTAATGGATAAAGATTTAATGATTGGATACCTAAGGAGGAATGTTTATTGTTTCAACGGTTGCATCGACGAGGGATTTATCCCTGGCTGCTGGAAGCGTAATCTATATGATAGTGGCTTCAGCAACTTGAAGATTAATAGATCATTTAATAAAAGGCAAGCCGTTGAAACGGTCAGGAAGTTGAAAATGAAATCTATTGCCAAAGCTTTTAATAAATACCTCAAAATGAAAAAGAGTGAGCACCTCCGCACTCACTCTCATTCTCAAAACTGATTTGCCCCCCCTCTTAGACTTACTTCGCCGTTTACTCCGACTGGGCTCAGCACAACGCAGCATAAACTTCACTTCGACGAAGCTCAGCGCAACGCTCGCCCAAATTTTCCGCATAAAAAAAGAGTGAGCACCTCCGCACTCACTCTCATTCTCAAAACTGTTTTGCTCCCCCTCTTGGACTCGAACCAAGGACCCTCTGATTAACAGTCAGATGCTCTAACCAACTGAGCTAAGGAGGAATAATTTGACCAATGTCACATTGTCTATTTATCAGTCGCTCTGACTTGAATGATAAATAACAAAACTGCACTCATTTGTCGTTCCAAAATCATTGTGCGGGTGCAAATATAGTTAAATATTTTTTTTGGAAGCAAACCTGAACACGAAAAAAATACTTTTTCCTCGCTATTTTTTATAGTGTTCACGTTCTCAAACTATTAGTTTTAACGATCCGCCGCTTTAACAGTTAAAACAGGTAGTGGACTCGACTTCATAATATCTCCAGTGATAGATCCGTTAAAAAGTCGCGCTAAACCTCGACGACCATGTGTCACAGTAGTGATGATGTCTGCATCATTGCTCTGAGCAAACTCATTAATTCCAGTTTGAACACTATCTGCACTGTGGATGTGGCAATCATAGTTCTTTATACCATTGTTCTTAGCAAAATCTTCCATGATGGATAACATCGGAGCCGAGTAGTAAAAATCATCACGTGTAATCACACGAACGAGATCCACTTTTGCATCAAAGAATTTGACGAGTTCGGCGATGCGATTAAAAGAGGTGTCAACACCTTCATCAAAGTCACTGGCAAATACAATTTTTTTGAAAGAGGGATCTTGGACTTCTTCACGTGTCGTAAGTACAGGCGTTTTTGATAAACGTACAATTTTATCAGTATTACTACCAACAAAGAAGTCATTAACAAATCCAGAGGAGCCGTGTGTGCCCATCACAATCAAATCAATATCATGCTTTTCAGCTTGAGCAACGACTGATTCGTAAACACCATCAAATTGAATAGCTTCCGCGACGTTGATATCTTTCAAGAAATCCTGATCCATTAATTCCTTAAAGTCTTTTTTTACCTTCTTTAAAATAAAAAGTCCCTCAGCGACGTCTTGCTGACTTTGTCCCGGTATAATCCCAGATTCATAAGTGGGCATATCGACCACATGTAAAAAATAAATTCGTGCTTCAAATTTTCGAGCAATATCAGCAGCTAATTTAGCGGCATGCATTGCGTATTCTGAGAAATCAGTAGGTACAAGTATCTTTTTCATATTGTTTTTTCCGTCAAAATAACAAAAAGATTCAATTATATAAAATGATTTCGCTCATGTTTGTCAACTTTTGAAAAAGTATCTCGGAGAAGGAAGATAACCTGAAATAGCGACAATAGGAGTTGTCAACATGGGATCATCAGACTACAATGAATCTCAATTTGAAATGGCATGAATACGCATAGAGAAATGAATATCCAATGGCGTAATGATGGCAATCAGCTTTAAGGAATTATTCCCAAAGACACTACTTTGAAGAAACTTCTTCTGTCGATAAGTTATTGACTGCTTCGACGTGTGTTACTTCGGGAGCTACTTTCTTTACGGCTTCCTCCAAACCAGCTTTCATCGTCATGGCACTCATTGAACAATCTTTGCACGCACCGAGCAAACGAACACGGACAATTCCATCCTTCGTGATTTCAACTAACTCCATGTCTCCGCCATCCTGTTCCAGGAAAGGACGAAGCTGGTGAATGGCTTGATTCACTTTCTCCGTTATGTTTTGGACATCTAATGCCATAGTTCATTTACTTATTTGTTTCATCTACAAATTTACGAACTAATTCATCAAAAGCCTCAGAAATTGGTGTGTTTTCCTGGAAAACAGCAGGTCTTCCTATGTCTCCGGACTCTCGAACACTCTGTACTAGGGGTACCGGCCCTAAAAATGTTTTGTTCATTCCTTTAGCCAGGTTTTTAACGCCATCTCGTCCAAAAATGTAATATTTGTTTTCGGGTAGTTCTGCTGGAGTAAACCAGGACATGTTCTCAATCAACCCAACAATTGGTACTTTGATGTTGTCCATTCCAAACATGGTTACACCTTTACGTGCGTCAGCCAGAGCGACTTCTTGTGGTGTTGAAACAATAATCGCCCCGTCAAGTGGTACAGTCTGTACCAAAGATAAATGTATATCTCCTGTTCCTGGAGGAAGATCTACAATCAAATAGTCGAGCTCGCCCCAATGTGTATCAGTAAACATTTGAGTGAGTGCTTTCGAAGCCATTGGCCCACGCCATACAACAGCATCGTCGGGATCAGTAAAAAAACCAATCGACATTATTTGGATACCGTATGAAACGACTGGTACCATTTTTTTATCGCCTTCGACATCAATAGCGGAAGGACGCTCTCCTACAACGTCAAACATCGTAGGCATTGAAGGACCGTAAATATCAGCATCAACAATTCCTACTTTATAACCTTTTTTTGCTAAACCACCTGCGAGATTAGCCACTACGGTAGATTTACCAACACCGCCTTTCCCAGAAGCCACAGCTACGATGTTTTTCACTTCCGGCAGAATTTTACGATGCGCTGATTTTGCTTCAGCAGGCAACCCCTTGACATTGACCGATATTTCAATGTCATCACCCAACATGCGTTTGAGTGTGAATTGAATGGCTTCTTGCATACGTTTGCGAGCATGCATCGCTGGGTTGACGACATTTACAGTCAGACTTATAGTATTGCCCTCTAACTTTAAATCATCGATGAGATTCTGTGAAACGATATCTTTTTTTAAATCTGGTTCTATGACGTTGGACAGTGCTTCTAACACTTTATCTCTTGCTAATTCCATGCGTTTTTATTCTAATCAATTATTGTTTTCAAATGTACATTATTTCATACGTTGTACAACAGCTTCGCCTATAAAAACATGAGTTCTTAACCTTTTGTTTATGAATTCCTGTATTTCATTTTGTTTGAAGTTCACCGAAAATTATAATTTAGAGGAGGTTATACATGAAAATTATGAAGAGAATAACTTTATTATGCGTTTTTGCGCTATTGATTACAGCCTGTGATCAGAAGGAGCAGCAGGCTCAACCTAACAACGATAATACTTCTTCGGACAAAGCAGAAGGGGAGCATCTTGAAGATGAGCCTATATCTATTTTAGAAAGGTCTAAAGAGCTCGCGAGCAATTTTCAGGAACAGGATTTTGGGAGGTGGAGCAAAGATCAGTTTGCTTCAAAAGTTTTATTTGCTCCTTATACTACAATTGATACAACTATTCATCAACAGCTTTCGATGAGTCGTATGCAGTCATTATTAAAAGATACAACTCAACTGGTTTGGGGAATTGAGGATGGAACTGGAGATACGATTAAACAATCTTTTGGAGCTTATATTGAAAGGTATATTGTGGATTTTGATGTGCTTGATAATCGTGTTACTTTTCGGGAAAAAGATACGCTAACCGCGACAGGTAACGAGATCATCAACGTGAAGAGGTTTTTCCCGCATAGCACATATGTGGAAATAAAGAAACCAGCGGATGATGACATGGGCATGAATTGGCGATCACTGATTTTTGTGTTTGACGATAAAGGGGTCAAATCAAAATTACAAGCAGTCATCCATAACGAATGGACAATTTAGGATTTATGAATCAACTGAAGCAGTTACTCGGACCTGGAATTTTATTTGCTGCAACAGCAATCGGGGTAAGTCATCTCGTTCAAAGTACTAAAGCTGGAGCAATGTTTGGCTTTAGTTTGATTGGTTTTGTCGCACTTGCTAACGTTTTGAAATACCCTTTTTTTGAATACGGGTCACGTTATGCAGCGGCTACAGGGGAATCTATTATTTCAGGGTACTACAGATTGCATCGCTTTTGGTTATATGCTTATTTGATCGTAACCTTTATTTCAATGATGTTTGTCACTGCAGCAGTAGGAGCTGTAACGATAGGGTTTATGGAGAACTTGTTTGGTTTGTCAGCCTTAACAGGATTTAGCCATTTGACCCATTATCTGCTTTTTGGAGGATGTACTTTGCTGCTGGTTCTGGGGCGCTTCAATGTGTTAGAGAAATTAGTCAAGGTGTTGGGTGTTGTGCTGCTCTTGACGACGATTTTTGCTTTTTTTGCTGCGCTTTATAAAGGTCCCGCTACAGATGTGACTTTAATGCCTGCTCTCGACCAGGAAGCCTGGGTGTTTTTATTGCCCTTAATGGGGTGGATGCCTACTGCAATCGATCTTTCATCCTGGAATTCACTTTGGACTGTTGAAAAAGCAAAACAAAGCAATGAAAAGTTTTCTGTCAAACAGGTGGTTCAAGAGTTTGGTATAGGCTATTGGTCAGCGGCGATATTAGCATTTCTTTTCCTTACTATGGGAGCAATGTTGGTTTATGGAACAGCCGTGGAGGTTCCGGGATCTGGGGCTGCTTTCTCTAGTTTTGTCATAACGTTATACACTTCTTCGATCGGTGAATGGTCATTCTATATTATTTCTGCAGCTGCTTTTTCGATTATGCTCTCTACTTTTTTGACGGTAGTTGATGGTTTTAGTCGAGCAATATTAGCCGCTTTTTCACTGGCATTACACGGTGATGAAAACGAAGCTTCCTCTCAGCGTAATCAGCGAAGATGGGCACCTTTAATCGTTGCTGCAGGTGGACTGGCTTTGATTTTGATTTACGAGGGCGATACTGACAGCTTTTCGATGATTGTCAATGCCGCCACTACGCTTTCATTTGTCATTGCTCCGTTGATTGCAGCGCTCAATTTTCGATTAGTAATGAGGGATAAAATTGGTTCTGAAAACACTCCAGGAAAGTTTTTGAAAGGATTGAGCTGGTTAGGAATGATTTATTTGGTAGGATTTTTAATATGGTTTGTTCTTTATTAAACCGTCGTTAATCTAACCTGTGAAAGGTTTTATCTAATAATTATATTTTGTAGTTGATAAGATTGTCTAACTTCTGCATGATTCCTTAAATTCGTGTTCCTTTATTTGTATATTTAGAGGTGAAAAGTTAAAGTTAGGTATGTCTGTTGCAGAAGTTTCCGAGTTAAATAAAGCGTTAAGAAAGTATTTTGGTTACGATCAATTTAGAGGTGATCAAGAGGCGATCATAAAGAGTATTTTGGATGGACAAAATACCTTTGTAATTATGCCAACAGGTGGAGGTAAGTCGATGTGCTATCAACTCCCTGCTCTCTTGTCTGAAGGTACCGCAATAATCGTTTCACCACTCATCGCTTTGATGAAAAACCAGGTGGATGCCATTCGAAGTGTGAGCGAAGATGACGCTGTAGCCCACGTATTGAATAGTTCCCTGTCAAAAACAGAGACGAATAAAGTGAAGTCAGATATTCGTGAAGGTAAAACCAAATTGCTCTTTGTTGCTCCTGAATCCCTAACCAAACAGTCGAATATCGACTTTTTCACGCGCGTTAAAATATCTTTTTTTGCGATTGATGAGGCGCATTGCATATCTGAATGGGGACACGACTTTCGTCCAGAATATCGGCGTTTGCGTCAAATATTCCAAGCTATTTCAGATGTTCCGATTATTGCGCTTACGGCCACAGCCACACCTAAGGTCCAACAGGATATTCAGAAAAACTTGAATATGCTCGATGCTCAGGTGTTCAAAGCATCTTTTAACCGCGCGAATCTCTATTACGAAGTACGCCCCAAAAGAAATGTTGAAAAGGAAATTATTAAATACATCCGCCAGCGAAAAGGAAAGTCTGGGATTATTTATTGCTTGTCACGGAAGAAAGTAGAGCAATTGGCAGAAGTGCTGCGGGTGAATGGAATCAATGCCCTTCCTTATCATGCTGGTATGGATGCTTCGACACGCGCCAAACATCAAGATATGTTTTTGATGGAGGATGTCGATGTTATCGTCGCAACGATTGCTTTTGGAATGGGGATCGATAAACCAGACGTCCGCTTTGTGATTCATCACGATATTCCAAAGTCACTGGAAAGCTACTATCAAGAAACAGGCCGGGCCGGTCGCGATGGAGGTGTAGGTGAATGTGTCGCTTTTTACGCATACAAGGATATCGAGAAGCTGGAAAAATTTCTACAAGGTAAGCCAGTAGCTGAGCAGGAAGTGGGAAGACAATTGTTGTTTGAAATCGTTTCATACGCAGAAACTTCAATTTGTAGAAGAAAGTATCTGCTCCACTATTTTGGTGAAGAATATGATGCTTCGAAATGCTCTGATATGTGCGATAATTGCAAGCATCCAAAAGAGAAAACGGAAGGTAAAGAGGATGTGGTCAAACTTCTGAAAGCAGTTATTGATCTGAAAGAGATGCAGCGGGCCAATCATATTTGTTCATTCTTGAACGGAGAGAAAACCACGGAAATTAAATCGTATCGACATGATCAGTTGCCATCTTTTGCGAGTGGAAAGGATAAGGATAAAAAATTCTGGAACGCAGTGATTCGGCAGTCATTAGTAACAGGGTTAATATCCAAAGATATTGAATCTTATGGCATCATTAAAATGACCAGCCGAGGACATGATTTTTTAGCGCAACCAACATCTTTTATGCTCGTAAAAGAGCATGATTACAGTATGATAGCGTCTGAGGATACTGCTGTCTCTAACGGGCCAAAAGATACATTCGATGACGCTTTGTATCAGGCGCTTTTGGACCTAAGGAAACAAATTTCCAGGGAGAAGGAAATTCCTCCTTTTGTGATTTTTCAAGAGGAAAGTTTGAAAGATATGTCTTTTCAATATCCGATCACCAAGGAAGAGTTGACCAATATTCAAGGTGTTGGACAAGGTAAAGCTAGAAGGTATGGCGCACCGTTCTTGACGCTCATCAAGTCTTACGTGGAGGAGAATGAAATTGAACGACCGCAGGATCTGGTAGTTAAGTCGCTCGTGAATAAGTCGGGTCTTAAGGTTCAGTTGATTCAAAATATCGATCGGAAGTTGCAGCTGGAAGATATCTCAAAATCTCAAGGCAAGACCATGGAAGAGATTGTAGAAGAAATTGAAATGATTGTTAATTCAGGAACTCGCGTAAATATCAATTACTACATTGATGAAATTTTAGACGAAGATAATCAGGAAGAGATTTATGATTATTTTACTGAAGCAGAGACCGATTCACTGGATGAAGCTTACGATGAGTTTGACGGTGATTACACGGAAGAAGAGCTTCGCCTGATGCGCATTAAATTTATGTCGGAGATGGCTAATTAATCTTGTATTAAAAATCCAGATGTAAGGAATGGCACGTACATGTGTCATATACTACGACTCAAAGTAAAATTTATGGAAGAAGTACACGAAAACGTAAAGGATTATTACGGAAAGCAATTATCAAAATCTGAAGATTTAAAGACAAATGTGTGTTGCACTATTGCAACTCCTCCTGAGAACATTAAGAAAGCATTGCAAAATATCCACGACGAAGTAATTGCAAAATATTATGGTTGTGGTCTTACCATTCCCTGTCATGTAGAGGGAATGAGAATTCTTGACTTGGGATCAGGAAGTGGCCGCGATTGTTACATTGCCGCTCAACTTGTTGGTGAACAGGGCGAAGTAGTCGGTGTTGATATGACAGACGAACAACTTGATGTAGCCAAAAATCATAAGGAATGGCACCGAGAGAAGTTCGGGTATAAAAATTCCAATGTCACATTTTTGAAAGGAAATATTGAAAACCTTGATGAATTGGGGTTAGAACCTGAGAGTTTCGATATAATTATTTCTAATTGTGTGATCAATCTCGCTTCAAACAAACAGAAAGTACTGAAGGATGCATTTAAACTCTTGAAAGAAGGTGGGGAACTCTATTTTTCTGATGTTTATAGTGACCGCCGCATTCCTGAAAATTTGCAAAAAGACCCTGTTCTTTGGGGAGAATGCCTCAGTGGCGCACTTTATTGGAATGATTTCCTGACAGTGGCTACATCTTCGGGCTTCAACGACCCGAGAGCCGTGGAAAGTGAGCCTATCACAATTGAAAATAAGGAGTTGGAAGCAAAAGTGGGTAATATTCAATTTTACTCGGTGACATATCGGTTATTTAAATTAGAAGAGCTCGAAGGAGCTTGTGAAGACTACGGGCAGGCTGCACTTTATAAAGGAACTGTAGAAAATGCTGAAAATGGGTTCACACTCGATGATCATCACTATTTTGAACGTGGAAAAATCATTCCTGTTTGTGGAAATACCTACAGAATGTTAGCTGAAACGCGATTCAGTGAGCATTTTGAATGCTATGGAGACTGGTCGACGCATTACGGTATATTTGAGGGGTGTGGTGGTGAAATGCCCTTTCAATCAGCTGAAGCAGAGGTTTCAGGATCTGATAATAGTTGTTGTTGATTCTTCTTGCTTTAATAATTTGGCGCTTTGAGGCAACCATCTGTTGCTGCTTGAACGTTAGTGCAGTATGAAGATGGAAATAAAAAAAACGACAATTTTGCTGTGTGTTATCAGTATTACACTTCTTATCCCATCGTGCTCCAAAGAAAAAGTCGATTGGTCGGAGGATGCTGAAGTCCAATTACAGTTCAACTCGAATTTTGAAAATGGAGCGGAAAAAGATGGTCGAGATCTGAATATTCAATCTTCAAATTTGCGGATTAATGCCATTCACATCTCGGGAAAAACACTTCAAGGTTCGGACGTTGATGTTGATCAAAATGTGCCGTTTGATGCAAACCTGGTTGATAATGGTACTCCAGAGGCGGCGGTAAAATTGCCGATAGGAACTTACGAAGAGTTAAGCGTTACCTTTAAATTCTCACAAAGCGAGAATAATAATAAATTGTCAGGTGAAATAGTAAAACAAAACGGACAACTACAGAGTAAATCACTTAACATGAGTATTGAAACCCCTGAATCTTTTGAAATTGATGTGATGGAGGAATTGTCAAAAGAGCTTCTGACTCTTGAGAAATCTAATAATCAGATGTTGTTCTCGTTTGATCTGTCACAAATATTGGAGGCTATGGAACCATCATTGTGGAATGGTATATGGATAGCAAATCAAGCACAAAACAATGTAGATTTATCTTCGCAAATGGGTAAGTCTTTTGTTAAAGAATTTTCATATAATCTTTTCGAATCGGTGAGCATAACTTTTGAAAATTAAAAACAACTTTGGATAAAAAATTAAAAAAACGAATCATTAAGGGATGTTTGCGCGGAAATCAACGTGCTCAGAAGGAACTGTACGATTATTTTTCGCAAGATATGTTTCGAGTATGCTTGATGTACGCCGCAGATCGTGATGCCGCTAATGATATGCTGCAGGAAGGTTTTTTGAAGGTTTTTAAAAATTTACATAAATATAAATTAGACGGTTCGTTAGGAGGATGGATAAGAACAGTTATTGTCCACAGCTGTATTGATCAGATTAGAGTTAATACCTGGAATAAGAAAAGACAATTTGTCGATGAAGATTACCAAATGGACACGCTGCTCGTTAGTTTTAATGAGGTCGAAAATCGATTTCGGGAGTCTGATTTTTTAGAAATAATTAAAGAATTACCTGAAGGGTACAGAATGGTATTGAATTTGTATTTTTTAGAAGGGTATAAGCATTATGAGATCGCTGAAAAGCTTGATATAACTGAAGGGACCTCAAAATCGCAGCTTTATAAAGGTAAACGCTATCTCAAAGAAATATTGGAAAAGAATTTAAGTCCTGAAGAGATCAGTAAATATGAAGGATTGGATCAAAAAGTGGTATAATCGTCAGTTTAACGACATCGATGAAGAACCGTCATCTGAGGTTTGGGAGAACATCTCTAACGATTTAGATGAATGGCCGAAGCATTGGTATCGTGAAAATGCTGATGATTTGCATAGTTCCCCGCAAGATACAACATGGGGAGCGATCAATGATTCGCTTTCTCGGGGTAAATTATTAGAGGGCTCGTTTTTGAACCGATGGGCATGGTTCGTATTGCCAGTTTTCTTTTTCATTCCGCATTTTCTTCAACGAGATTCCATCACAAATAAAGAATTTAAAGCATTTTCTGTGCGCTTAAGCGAGCATGAGGGCGAAAAATATATGGCTAAATTAGATTTACATGAGAATAATGCGGAAAAGAATGGGAATCACTCGGAGGTCTATAATCAAGATTTTTCGCAGCCAAATCGAAATCTTGCAAGTAGTAAGAAAATTCAACCTGGCAGTGACGAAGGTTCAACCTATCCTAAGCTGGCTTCAGAAAATATGGATCAGGAAGAGGGTTTGAATCATACCGGGTTCAATAAAAATAGTGATACGCAAAGTGATAAATGTGATTCACCTGTAGCTCAGCTTCAACCGCTCATCATTAAGGGTGATCTGTTATCTTCAGGAAAAGGTTTGGAGAGCCTGAAGATTCAGGAGGTATCAAATAAACAGACCTTCCTAAGTGTAAATATTCTTCCCCAACTCTCCTGGTTGGATAATACATTGACCCGAACCGCTCGTAAAGACAATTCTTCGTATGTAAAATCGAGGGCGTCTATAGGGTTTGCTATAGCTTTGGATCGACAAATTAGAGACAAACACGGTGTCCATATTCAGACTACTTTGAATAATCGAAAATCGGTGCGCGTTCAACATGCTGAATCATCTACTAAAAACATTAATCTAAGTTACCATTCTTTCGACATGATGTATAGTTACGACTGGAAAGAGATGGATGCGCTTGGAGGTTTAACAATACAACCACGTATCGGTATTTTTGCAGGGTATCTAACGAATGTGAAGGCAACTTCCGGTAATAGCCGCATACAAACACTTGAAGAAGGATTTGGAAAGTGGGATTTAGGCGCTTCTTTCGGTTTGGCGTTCAAAAAAGATTTAAATGAAAATTGGCAGCTCAATACTAGTTTGAACAATCAGTGGGGTACGTTTAATGTTTTTCGAGGTAACCAAGACATTCCTGCTAACTACTTTTCTACATATGCACACGCTGTACAACTTTCTTTCGGTATAGCTCGTAAATTATAAGTTGAAATAGCGATCTTTACCGCTGGAATGGATAACCATATACTTGAAATGCGAAGACGCGAAATGTGGTAAGGCTCATACTACATAATCGACTATTCTTGTCAATGGTTCAACTACTCCCTGGATGTATTTCCCTCTGATTTCAAAAACAACCTTTCCGCAATGTAAAGTCTAATCAATGATCTGGTTTCATTTGAACATAGAATACTTCTAAGCTAATTGATAAGGTTCCGGACTGATATAACTCTTTATATTTTTTTACAGACAACCATAATATTGGATTTATACGTAGATGTTAGTGAACTAAAAAAATTCATTATGAAACTACTTATTGGTGCTAAACTTTTGGTTGTGGTGCTTTTGTTTGGGACAGATGCTTTTTGCCAAGGTGTTGCGCGCCAGTCCATCAATGCGTATGGAAGTGCAACCACTACAACTTCAAAAGTATTGATTGAGCAATCTGCTGGTCAATCACAAACAATTGGCGATGCGAAAAATGCTCCGGTCCGATCTGGATTCATTCAGTCGCGAACCTACCATGTGGAGAAAAGTGGTGAGGACTTCCTTATTTCAGGAAAGATTTATCCCAACCCCGCTAGTGAAAGTTTCACTGTTGAGATTGATCAGTCGCTGGAAGGAGCGCGAGTGGTTGTTCAAAACTTGAATGGCGAGGTGATTTATAATCGAAAAGTTGAACACTTCCGCTCAAAAGAGCTTTCAAGTGCCTCCTGGTCGAGTGGAGCTTACTTCGTTACTGTACAGTCAGAGAAAGGAGCAATGTTTAAACGTAAATTAATAATAACTAAATAAAAACAAGGAAGATGAAGAATTATGCTAAACTACTTATTGTGAGCCTTGGTATCTTCGGATTGTGTGCAAATGATGCACAAGGTCAGTCCAAAATTACCATAGACGCTTCACAAAACATGACAAATTTCAAATTTATTAATAGTGAAGGAGTCCGGGATGAAGGTTACCAACCCAATTTTTCTGGGTCATACTCTTTGGGATACCGCTATGACTTCGATTTTGGCATGTTTGCAGGTGCCAAAAT
Organism: uncultured Fluviicola sp.; assembly: GCA_964346075.1. GTDB lineage: Bacteria > Bacteroidota > Bacteroidia > Flavobacteriales_D > Crocinitomicaceae > Brumimicrobium. The sequence goes on from CAYFTH010000029.1 coordinate 30,464, forward strand.
TGGAATGCGCCGCGCAGGAGCATCACTCAATTATGATGATGCAAACGATTCGTGGGACTTCCAATATTTTGATGCACGCATTAACTTGGGATATAGCTACTCATTTGATAAACTGAGCGCGTATTTGGCTGTATCTCCTTATATGGGGTACATGCTGCGCGCCACTCAAACGCTGAATCATGAAGATTTTGACATCATCAATAGCGGTGAGTTAGAAAAACTGGACTATGGATTGTTCATCTCTCCGGGTGCTGATTACCGCATCAACGATTTTGTTTCAATTTACGGACAGTTCAACTACATGTTAGGACTTCAAAATATTGAAACAGTAGAAAATCAGGAATCACAAAATCAATTGATGGGATTGACGTTAGGTCTCGCTTTTGAT